>JASJCJ010000155.1 GCA_030066045.1 Calothrix sp. MO_167.B12 | reverse complement strand
TCTGTGTTAATCAAACCACCACGGCGCATTTGTAAAATTTTTTGTAAGTTGAAGTCAATGTTACCTCCATTTCCGGATGCAGTATTAGCAGTAATTTGACCTTGATTGTCTAAAAAAATTGAGTCTGCGTTAATTTCGAGGTTTCCCGCATTGCCTACACTGTCATGACCCACACTGATATCGGCTCCGTCAGTAACTCGTATACGGGGAGCGTTGACTGTAACAGTACCCGAAGCTCCATTGACTTGATTCGGTAGTCTAAAAATCCTACGGGTTGCTTCTGGTCTAAGGATTCCTACAGAACGAATAGTACTCGGTTGTATACCGAAAAAGGTATGTAACCGAGAACCACTTAATTCTACTGATTCTGAAGCATTAATCGTAATACTACCCCCATCTCCGTCGCCTAAAGTAGAAGATTGTATGAATGCTCCCTGTTGTAAAGATAGGCGAGGAGTGTTGATGGTGATACTCCCTGCATTACCTGTACCAGCAATACTAGAAGCTCCAATTACAACACTCTCAGTAGAATCTCTTGAAGAACCAATCATTTCCACAGATTCTGTTACATTTATAATAATGTTGCCTCCCTTACCGCTTGCCCTGCTCGCACTGGATGTGATGGCAGCCTTGTCCTGAAGGAATAAACGCTGAGTATTGATATTAATGTCATTACTATTTCCAGCATTGAAGGTTGTGTTACCTATTTGACTACCAGCAAGCAGGTTTAATTGTGGGGTAAAAATGTTAATAACTCCAGCATTGCCACTACTAAATGCAGTGGCAAAGATAACACTGTTACCTTGAGCAATTCCTTCAGAATCAACAATAGAATTATCCAATTGAATAAATTCAGAAGCACGTAAGGTAATTTCACCACCATTACCACTACTCACTGTCGTCGAGCGAATTTCAGAGCGGTCTCGAACGTAAATTTGGGGAGCATCAATTGTCACATTCCCTGCATCACCACTGGCTGAGGTATAGTTTGCTAAAGTGCTAAAGGCTCTGCCATCTTGATTTGTAACAAAACCACTAACTGTTAATCGTTCAGAAGCATTAACGTTGATGTTACCACTATTGCCTGTACCTCTGTTTTCAATTAAGGCAAATGAAGCATCAAGTACATCTATGGTTGAACCTGTAAGGTTAATATTGCCTGGATTAGTGCCACCCGTATCTAACAATGACCTTTGCAGTATTTGAATTGGAGAGAAGTTGTCAATATTGTCATAATTAAATGTCCAGCTAGTACCAGTAGTGTTGAGACTGACGAGGGAATTATTATTTTCAACACCAATAGCTCCCAATTCAATGTTGCTATTTTCAGCTACAACTAATCCTCCATCTAGGGTAATTTTGCCACCAATCAGAGCAATGTTATTGTCCGGTTTGACACTTATTTGTGGTTCATCGTGAGTTCCAGTTACAGCAAAGGGGGAGCCACCATTACGCAAATTATGACCATTTCCTCGCACAACAATACTTGCTGGATTACTTCCCATCTGTAATCCCACTGGTACACTCATTGTCAGTAATGGGTTAGCTGTAGGATTAACTGCACTAAATTCTGTCCCATCAGTAAACTGAATACTATTAGCTGTCGTCCCCACAAAGGAACCACCAATATCTAATTGGGCATTTTGCCCAAATACAATCCCATTGGGATTCATTAAAAATAAACTTACTGCATTATTACTATTGAGAGTTTGAATCAATCCATCAATATTAGAAACATTTCCACCTGTTACCCGACTAAATATAGTAGTAATATTTGGTGTATTGACTAAATCAAACCTTGCTGAACCATTATTTGGCACCGAAAAATTACTGAAACTATGAAATAAATTATGACCTCTTTCTATACCATTAATAATAATAAAATTATTACCACTACTATTGACAATGGTATTAGTTGTACCGTCAGATGTAACTTGAGCTTTGGCTGGTAGTACTATCCCTGAAGTCAAAATTCCAGTTGCGAATGCTCCGATAAAAATGTGAAGCTTAATAGTTTTTACCAGACTAATTAGTCCCATGAACTCAACTCTCCCAATACTAGATGTTATTAGTATTCCCTCGTTTTTGTTCATATTAGACATCTGGAGGCATAATCATACATGATCCAAAATTTCGCGATTAGCCTTTGCCCTATTTTTCTATAAATTATGTGTTGCATTCTTTGTTCAAATTGGTATAATTCGGGCTGTTTTTTTTCTGCCCCCACTCCCAAGAGGGTGATACCCCTGATTCGCCATTGGTATCCTTAATAAGGAGAGGGGAAGGGGTGAGGTAAGCGACTGTATTTCACCCAAGTGAAAACCGCTATAAAATACTCAATCAAAAAAGTTATGCAAACAATAGAAAAAGTAGGGATTATTGGTGCTGGACTTGGGGGCTTGGCTGTTGCTGTGGCACTCCGCAAACTGGGGTATGATGTTCAAGTATAGTGAAAATGGATTGAATTTACGAGTCTTTACAATTAAGATTTAGAGGGAAAGTAATAGGAATTACAATGAGCGATCGCTGTAAAGAAAATGTTGTCATTATTGGAGGAGGTCCGGCGGGATTAGGTGCAGCTTTAATGTTAGCTAAAAGAGGCTGGGAAGATATTAAAGTAATTGAGCAAAGACCAACAGCAGATTATTACGAACCAGATAAATCTTTTAGCTATCAAATTGATGGTCGGGGACAAAAATTAACTGATTTATTAGAAATCACTCCCAAACTCGCTGATTTGAGCGTTCCTAATACTGACTTTTACTTTACCATCATTCAAAAAAATGGCACACGTAAAACTATAAAACTACCCATAGCTGATTCTAAACGCAAAACAGCCTACTGGTTGCCACGAGCATCTTTTGTACAATTACTTTATCAAGAGATTCAAGAACATTGGCAAGGGTCAATTAAAGTTTTATTTAACACTAAGTGTATAGAAATCAATCAAAAAAAAGAGGATTTAGAAGTTATCATCCAATATCACTCTCAGGATAGATTTACCTTTACTCCTACATTGTTAATCGGTTGTGATGGATTGAACTCTATTGTCCGTCAAACCCTGTATCAACTAGAGGGTGAATCAAATTCATTTGAGATGCAAAAATTTCCTTCTCCTAGTTCTGGTTTACGATACAAAGTTATCACTTTACCCCCTCAATTCCCTTTATCAGAACAAGAAGATGATTTATCTCAATCTACCATGGCTTATGGTATTCGTTCTGCCTTCAAAGATCCGAAAAAAGCTATTTCTTTAGGACTATTACCCTTTAAGAATCCGAATCAACCAAGAACTGCTAATATTATTACCTATCCAGACCATCAAATCTGGCAATTAAAAACTCAAGCAGAAGTTGAAGATTTTTTCCAGCAAGCATTTCCTCAGTTACCCCTAGAAAAAATTCTTTCTCCTGAAGAAATAGCTAGATTTACATCCAGTAAAGGAGGTAAATTTCCCATTCCTCAATATTGTGAGGGATTATATAAAATCTGGGGTAAACCTGAAAATAACCAAGGGACAGCCGTACTTTTATTAGGGGATGCATTTCATTGTTTTCCTCCCGACATTGGACAAGGTGTTAATTCTGCTTTAGAAGATATCTATATTTTTCAGGAAATATTAGCCAAAACTGAAGATAACCTGTCTCAAGCACTTACTCGCTATCAAAAGCTACGACAACCGGATATTAAAGCCTTAATTCGTTTAGTGCAGATTAGTTATCCTTGGCAATATAATCAAGACATTTGGCAAAAAAGATTGTGGAGTATTAACTTCTTTCTACGCTTTGCTTTGAATCGTTTATTTCCTTTTTTATTTAGTCCCCATTCATTTTTGTTAATTCAAAACCATGAATTATCTTACTCGGAGATTTTGGCTAAAAGTAATAGAACTACTCAACTGTTATCAATGTTGGGAGGATTGGTAATATTGACTGTAATTTGGCAGATAATATAGTATGTTGTTTAATTGAGGAATTATTTATTCTCTTAATAAGTGATGAGAATAAAATAAAAATATAAAATAGAACGCTAAAATTAGGTGAACAAATGAAGTAACTGGGTCAAATTAAATATAAAATCTCACCCCGCCTGACGGCATCCCTCTCTTTAGCACCCCGCCTGTGAGGTTCAGTCTTACATTTAATTATTTCTACCTACTTACCATTTGCAAACCTCAGTTAAATACATTAGTGAATTTGATAATGACTAACTTTTCCTGGACTAAACAGTGGTATCCTGTAACTCCCATCAGCTATCTAGAACCTTCTCATCCGACTGCAATTACTTTACTAGGAAAAAAACTGGTAATCTGGAGAGATAAGCAGCAAAAATGGGTGGCGATGGATGATACTTGTCCCCATAAATTGGCACAGCTATCTTTAGGAAGTATCGATGAAAATGGTAACCTTATGTGTCGTCATCATGGTTGGTGTTTTGATGGCACAGGGAAATGTACAAATATTCCCATGCTGAGTGATGAAAAAGCATTAGAAACTGCTTGTAAAAGTGAGCGATCGCAAATTACCATATATCCTACTCAAGTGCAACAAGGATTACTATGGATATGGGCAGATAATAGTCCTACTGCTTTTACAGATAGTACTTTAAAACAGCCTGCGGTGATGCCAGAATTTCAGCTTGATAGTTCTTCAACAGATTGGTTTATGACAGAAGTTCCTGTTGGTTATACCGTATCTGTTGAAAGTACTTTTGACCCTTCTCACGCCCAATTTTTGCATAACGGGATTGCTGGATTTTCTCCAGAAAGAGCTATTCCCATGCAACATTTTGAAGTCTTTGGAGAAATATCTGCTGAAGATGGTTTTACTTTAAAGCATTCTGGTTACAATATTTTCAACAAAGATATGGATGGGACGCGGCAGTTCACTCCACCCTGTTCTAATACAACTATCTACAAATATTATAACGGTAAATCCGCTTTATTTCAGTTATATTTTGTGCCCACAAGACCAGGCTATTGTAAACATATTGGTAAGTTTATTACTGATACCTTTGCCCAAAAACGTAACTTCTGGTTTGAGCTACTGCCCAAGTATTTACAAACTGGATTAAAACATTCATCTAGTTATAAGTTGAGTAACCAAGATTTATCGATGATGCACTCCCAAGCTGTGAATGAATCACTGGGGGATAAAACTTGGCAAAAGTCATATTTTATGCCTGCATTAGCTGACATTGGCATTGTTACTTTTCGCAAATGGTTAGATGAGTGTGCTGGTGGTAAACCTGCATGGCAGGGAATGAAAGAAGCACCTTTTCAAGAATTAAGTGACGAGCAATTATACGATATTTGGCACAGACATACAAAACATTGTCCTAGTTGTCGGCAATCTTTAGTATTGATAGATAAAGTCAAAGATTATTGTCAAAATTTTACGGCAGTGTTGGCAATTTTAGCGTTGTTACTAATACTGATTAATCTGCCAACAAAAATAGTTTTAATTCCAGTTTTATTGGGTATATTGAGTTTAATCTGCTCCTATAAACTAGGTTCAATTCGGGAAAGATTTATCAGCAGCATTCCTAAAAAAGGTTTACCCGTGGTTGAATTATATGGGAATCGCACAAACTCTTAAGGTACTTGTAGGGTGCGTTATGGCTTTAGCCTAACGCACCGAAAAGATTACCGGATGGTGCGTTACGCTTCGCGGTAACACACCCTACGTGTTTTTCAAAAATCAAATAGTAATCCTATATGAAAATTGACATCATCGACCTTGCAGAATTGGAATTATTTTAAACTCTTTTTCTCTGCATCTGCTGCGCCTCGGGAACATCTCAAATATTAAATATTGTAGTGCGGGCAGCGTTCGACTGAGCTCACGCCGAAGTCTTGCCCACATCAGATATCAAGGGAGCAAGATGCTCCCACTACGTAATATTTTTTTAAATTGGAATGTTCCCTTGGAGATTACTTCGTTCCTCGCGATGACAATATACTATATTTAATTTTGCCTAAATACTTATGCTTGAGCAAAAAGGTCAGGAGTTTGATTAATTTTGACTTTTGACTTTTGACTTAATTTGGTGCCAAGTATTGAATGGGTGAAATGCAGATGTTTTCGTTGAAAAGGTTGCCTTCATAAAGCTTGACAAAATGCCTGAAGTACCTATATCTTAAAGGTTACAAGTCTCTGCGCGAGAGAAGAGATAAGATGCACCCCACCATATGGCGACGCAATAACGCCATATGATACATACCACGTATACGCCCATAATAGAACGCCGGGTACATGTACATCCCCGCTATGAATCGAGTATATATTAATACCGGGAGGCAGGGTCTCAGACGCACCCCTTGGGTAACCTCTTTAGATTGATTCACCACTTCGGTGCTTGTCAGAAAATTTTTTCCTTGTTTCCAACCTACGCGATCACAAAACTTTTCCCAAACCTCTCCATTATACTCTGTCGTCCCTCCCAGACTCTGGTAAATTTTCATCTGGATGCTGATGCCGAATTTACCGTTACTATTTTCGAGCCAGAGTTGATTAATTTCCTTGAGAGTTTCACAAGGGAAATTCCTCAACAGGTTGTTCCAATCTTCATAGTTTTCTTTAACCATGACCTGGTAGAAAATCCAAGCAGTTTCCTCATCTGCCTCTTTCCACTGCCCTTTTTTTAGATAATTTTCCAATGGCTTGCATAGACCATCTTCTACCAAGTTGTCTTTAACTTTTCTCAATTCAGATTCATAAGTGCTATCAGCTACTGAGTTAAATTGAACTAACAGCATCTGGGAGAACCCTTGTCTAAATCGCTCAGGATTTTCTTTATTGGCGAATTTTAATCGAAAAATCTCTCGCCATTTTTCTTCACTTTCATTCTCTTGATTCCCCCATAACTGATGTAATTTTTCATGAGCTTTCTGGTATAGAGAATAGACTTCTGGTGCTTCTCTAAGTTGGATATTGGGGATAATGTGGGGTAAAATACGCGAAACTCGATAAACCCGCTTAGATTCTTCCGGTTCAGAACTTACTTCTATCAGTCCTAATTCAATTCCTCGACTTAACTGTTTTTTGTAGTCAGAAATAGACTTACAAACTGCTTCTAATGCTGGCATGGGGACAGGAATTTCAAATACCAAACATCGACTGAGTATTTGCTCAATATTTTGGTCAAGTTGCTCATATAACTCTGACCAAATTATTCTTCCTTTCCATTCAGTAGGATTGGCTTCAAGTTGAGTGAGTTTTGTTTCAGCGTCTTCTCCTAACAACACCTCATCATTTAACCATTCCAATAAACGAGGATTACCATCAGCCAATGTTTTGGTTCGTTCAATTAAACTCTGCTCAATTTTATCGTCATTAAAAGCTTTTAATCTACTCAGTTTTTTCTGTAAATCAGATTTGCGGAAAGATTCTAAAGGCTGTTTGTAGAAAGATTGCAACAGGTCTGATTCAAAATCATAACGGCAGGTAATAATAATACGGTAATCAGTATAAGTCTCTTGAATTGCCCATACTAATGCCTGCAATATTTCCGCTACTTGAGTATTGAGAATATACCTTCCTTGACGATGTTCTAAATTCCACTCAAAGTCATCAAATACCAGTAAAAAGGGTTTCTCCCCTGGTTGGTTTAACTCACTAAATACATCTCGCAATCGATATTTGAGTTCCTCTTCACCTTCCCTGATTACTGCCCGTAATTCTGCATGACTCAGTTTATCTGCCAGCTTACTTACCAAACTAGATTCATCAATTTGTCGCCACCAAATGATTGGTTCATATCCAAATAAGCGATCGCACAATCTGGCAGCAATGGTACTTTTTCCTAATCCTCCCATACCATGAATTAAAACCCCAATCTCTTCTGAAGATGTCTTAATTACCCGTAGGCAGTTTTGTAACTGGCGACGACGACCAACAAAAGTCTCACGGGTGGCAACTCTAAGTTTCTTCTCTGGGTCTAAAAACTCTTGAGCAACAGAAGGACGAGGTAAGGGTTTACGTCCGCGCTTTACCAATGCACCCGGTAGGGTTTCTGCCACATACAAGCGCAATAAATGCCAATCTCGCGCTTTATTTTTGAGCAGTGCTTGATAGGTGAGGGCAACTGCTTCTGTAACCGTCTTTCCCGTTGATAATTCCTGGTACAAGGCAGCAGCAGTTGCAGTGGCATCAGTATCCAAAACTCGCTGACCCCAACCGAGAACAGCAGTTGCACCTTCCTTCAATAATGCCTCTGCCATCGATGGTACTGTATCTGCGTCCTTTGAGTATCCAGTATTACAACCAGAAAGGAAAATTAGCTTGGGCTGTTGGAATTGCAGTTCTGTAGCGATATCTTTTGCACTGCTATATTCCGCTTCTCCCAGTTCCGTCTCAGTGATAAAAAATGGTTTTCCATCCTCAAACCTGGCATGACCTGTCAGGTGGATAACATCAAAATAACCCTGCTCATAATCTGACACCAAATAACCCAACTCAGTTAGACAACCACTTTCTTCCACTATCAAGGATAAGGGTTGACGCTTCGTTGCTGTCAAAATTTGGGCTTCTTCAGCCTCAAAATCAAGCTTTTTTGTGTTTGGCGGGGGTGGTTCGGGATCTGTTGCCATAAACAGAACATTCAACGCCCGATTTGCTGGTTGATGTTCCAGAATCAGTTGTGTGGAGTTCTCATCCTTCACCCAGCGGATGGGAATAATGGCAGGTCGTCGATTCACCAAAAAACTTTCACCATTGTGCAGTACTTCCCACGGTAAATGGGCAAGTTTTTCAGTTGCAGCAATGGCTAGAACAATGCCCTCACGCCGATGCTGGTTAATTGCACGTTGAAAATTGCGATCGCTCCCATCTAACCAATTGTAAAGTGCCTGCCCAGTCTTAGCATAGTCTTCAGGCAGTCTGGTGTAATATTCTTCTTCTGTCTTTTGAATTAAGTCAGTGATTTTCCTTAGAGGTAGCTGACGGGACTGGCAATTATTAGGGTTATCCCAGAAGTAACGAAACTCGGCGTACTCATCACCAATGGGTTTGAGATCAAGGTGGAGAATCTTCATTGCCGCTTCTAATCTTCTAGAATCTCCTTGATTTGCTCTAATGTTGCGTCCTTGAGCAGCAACCGACGATTGTTATTACCAACAATCAAAACTCTTTCAATCCTTGGGGCAGTAGGGTTGTGTAGTGATTTTTGGTACTTATTATTCCACTGGTAAAGCTTTTCAGCAATAGTCAAACTTCCCCCCACAATTCCCACAATGGTGGCGATGGTGGCTAGAGTACCTTCCCGTTCCACTTCATCAGGGGTTTCATAGCTTCCTTCTAGTCCTTCGATTGCTAAGAGTTCTTCTGTAGCTTTTACAGCATCTTGCCCTTGGATTTCAATTTTCATATTGCTAATTTTTTAAATATTATTTAATCCCCTACAAAATGTAGCACAAACTCTTAAGATCACCTGGATAGTTGTACCTATTAAAGCAATCGCCTTGCAGCTAACGCGCTTGGGGAAAATAATGGGTTGTTGGGCACGGCGATATTCAGTCGGTCGCATCTGGTCAAGATTGTAGATGCCGTGCCCCTACCATAAATATTAACGGTTAAGTTATTCCACATTTAAACCGTATAACCTAAATGATTCCAACCCTTGTGGAATAGGCATCCCTGCCCGTCCAAATATTTAATTTAGGTGCGCTTTAGCTTATGGGATGTCCTTTAAGGGAACCACCCAAGGGGCAATTTCACAAAATCTGAATTCTCCAACACATCCCCCGTAGGAAACACCGATAACATCACTGGTTTGCCAAAAAGATTACACACGCCGTGCCCTGACCATGAATATTGCTTGCTCCTACCGTCACAACAACTTATCTGGTGTAATTGGTAGATCGCGGATGCGTTTACCTGTAGCATGGTAAATAGCATTGGCGATCGCAGCTGAAACTCCAGTAATCCCAATCTCACCCGCACCACGCACCCCTGCGGGATTAAAGTTATAGTCGGGTTCCCCCACAAATGTCACCTGAATCCGAGGAATATCTGCGTGACTGGGATAATGATAGGTAGCTAGGTCATAAACCACAGGATAACCAATATTGGGGTCAAAATGGCACTCTTCCATCAAAGCTTGCCCAATGCCCATAATCACACCACCCCGTATCTGAGACGCTGCGGTTTTGGCGTTCATCACCCGCCCAATATTCATCACCGACACCCAACGAGTTACCCGTACCCGAGCAATTTCCTCATCCACACTGACTTCACAAAAATGTGCCCCCCAGGATTGGAATGTCCATTTCTTTCCCTCTTCTCCAGGTGCAGTAGAAGCTGTAGCTGTAAAATGACTCTCTCCTAACTGACTTAGGTTGGCAAAGGCTTCCGCAGCTGTTGTTGCCTTAGCTATCTGCAAAACCTCCTTACAAGCTGACATCACTGCTGGTATCAGGGTTGCTGTCATCTGGGAACCCCCCGCCATCCCACCGTTAGGTAGTAAGGAGTCTCCCAATTCCACCCGCACCTGTTCCACGGGCAATCCTAATACCTCCCCTGCTGTGCCGGCAACAATGGTATATGTCCCAGTACCCATATCATTGCCACTGGTAAGGATGTGTGCCGTACCATCGGCTAATAACTTGACTGTGACTGTGGCTGCACTGCGTAAACCGGGGAAAGTTGATGCCGCCATGCCCCAGCCGATGAGTTTACCATCACGGGTCAGGCTACGCACCTGTTTTGCTCGTTCTTCCCAGCCAAATTGTGCTGCACCCACCCGCAAACATTCGGCGAAATGCTTGGCAGAGAAGGGTAAACCCCGGCGGTGGTGTTCTTTGCTTTCATTTTTTAACCGCAGTTCCACGGGATCAATGTTTAACTCCCACGCCAATTCATCCATTGCCGACTCCAGCGCCCATAACCCCGGATTTTCCCCTGGGGCACGCATAAAGGTGGGCACTCCCACGTTTATCTCCGCCAATTCCTGACTCGTGCGTAGATTGGGGGTAGCGTACATACTGGATGTAATGCCCGTACAGGGTTCCGTAAAAACTTCTACTGGAGATGTACAAGATTTAGCTGCGTGGTCGATGGAAATTAAACTACCATCGGCTTTTGCCCCTAGGCTAATTGTCTGCTCTGTTTCTGAACGATGCCCGGTGTTCGCTGTCATTTGCCGCCGACTGACAACCACTTTCAAGGGAAGTTGCAACTTACGAGCAGCAGCTGCACAGAGAATTCCGTGGGACCAAGGGAAGGCTTTAGAACCAAAACCTCCCCCTATAAATGGTGTAACAATCCGCACCTGTTCCACAGACAGTCCAAACAGTTCTGCATAGGTACGCTGACTACAAATTACCCACTGGGATGGTTCATAAACTGTCAGATTTTCTCCATCCTGCCAGTGGGCAATGATGGCATGGGGTTCCATCGGTGCGTGGAGTTCCGTGGAAGTTGTGTAAGTAGCTGTAATCTTCCCGGTTGCCTCTGCTATTGCCGTCGTCAAGTCCCCAGTGGCAAAATCCCCCTTCTCAAACTTCCTCGATTCCTCAAACATAGAGGCAGCTTGGTTATATGTAGCTTTTGCCGCCTCGATAATTGGTGCTTTGGTGGCGTATTCCACCTTCACTAAATGGGCGGCATGGCGTGCCCGCTCAAAGGTATCTGCAACTACCAAACCAATAATTTGCCCTGCGTAGTTAATTTGGTCATCTGATAGGGGTAGACGTGCCTCGTAGATTTTCGAGGTCATAAAATTATTAGTTGGCTTCGATACCGGGGGTGAGTTTTCATGGGTAAAAACCGCAATTACTCCCGGTGCTGTGGCTGCCTCCTGGGTATCAATACTCGTAATCTGCCCGTGAGCAATGGCAGCAGTCACCAAATAACCGTGAACCAAACCGGGAATTTGATGTTCCGCAGCGTAGGTTGCTGTCCCTGTCACCTTTGCTCGTCCATCCGTGCGGTTGATACTAGTGCCAGTTACTTGATTCATACTACCCCTCCTCCTTGGGCAGAAACCATCAGGGCGCGACGAATCGCCCGTTTTGTTAGTTCAATTTTATAACCATTGTCAGTTAGGGGTTGGGCTGATTGCAAGGCGATTTCCGCCGCCTGGGTAAATGTTGCCACATCTGCCGACTTACCCAGCAAAAATTCCTCTGCTGCTGTAGCTCGCCAAGGCTTGTGTGCTACCCCACCCATTGCCAAGCGTACACCTTGAATTTTTCCCCCTCGTAAGTTTATAGCCGCCCCTACAGAGATTAAAGCAAAAGAATAGGAAGCGCGATCGCGGATTTTCAAATAAACCCCAGATTTCGCCCAGGATAATGGTGGCACAATCACGGCGGTAATTAACTCCCCTGGCTGTAAGTTGGTGTCTTGCTGGGGTGTATTTCCCGGTAAACGATGGAAATCTGCAAACGGTATCTGTCGTTGTCCTTGGGGACTTGCTACTTCCACCACCGCATCCAATGCAGCCAAAGCAACACACATATCTGAGGGGTGGACTGCTACACAATCCTCACTAGCACCAAGGATGGCATGGTTGCGGTTAATTCCTGTAATTGCGGGGCAGCCTGTGCCTGGTTGTCGTTTATTACAAGGAAAAGCGGTATCGTAATAATAGGGGCAACGGGTGCGTTGTAGAAGGTTTCCCCCCACCGTCGCCATGTTGCGAATTTGTTGAGAAGCGCCGGAAAGAATTGCCCTGGCTAACAGGGGGTAGTTGTGGCGAATATGACTATTATCTGCCACGGCGGTATTACTAACTAAAGCTCCCAGACGTAGACTACCATCAGCCATGGTTTCAATCCCTTGCATCTGCAACCGAGAGATATCAATCAGTTGGGATGGCTGATCTAAGAATACTTTCAGACGGTCAACTAAATTCGTCCCCCCAGCAATAAACTGGGAATTTTCATCAGCATCTGCCTGATTTACCGCATCTAACAAAGAGGTGGCACGGGTATAGGTAAAGTTATTCATGATGCTTGATTATCCCCAGATTCACCAGTACCTCCGCGCCGAGGAAGCCCCTGGCAAATGACATGGGGGTAAGGTGCGGGCGACTTTAGTCGCAGTCAAGAAAATTTTAAAATGCATAACTATATCCATCCTTTTTGTGAATTGCTAAACAATATTTATAGCTAATACCTGCGATTCTTCCCATTTTGGTAGCAATATCAAAACTACCTGTGGCGCGACACAAAACACGCCCTAAATATTCGCCAATTTTTTTACCATTAGTGACCACAGCTTTAACAATATCTCCAGTGCTAAAACTATAATGAATTTGTTGATTTGAACGATGACGAATAGGAAATCAAAATTTATTAGTACCAGCCATCTGTCTAGTACCATGACCATTTGCAGTTATTAACAAAGGCTTAATATCTTTAATTTTTAAAGTTGGTGTTGACTTACCAACACAAGCTGCATCTAACCAATGAGTTTTAGGTAGATTCTGTTGACTCCGATTGTATTTTGTTAATCCTCCCGAACCTGTTTCTATAGGTAAGCCAGTTTCTTTTAATGTGTTCAATAATGCAAATCTCGTTGTGTTTACTGCGGCAGCATCAGCTAATGGTTTCTTAGCTTGAGCTAGGATTTTCTGCAACTTGTTAGGGTCTTTTTTGAGAAACTCTTTGATATCCTTAGTCCCTTTCTTTAAATTGCATTTCTCACAACTCAAAGTAAGGTTTGTAATTGAATTTGAACCTCCTTTTGCTCTTGGGTGAATGTGTTCTATCTGTAGTGGCACGTCTTTGACACTACAATAAGCGCATTGTCTACCCCATTTCTCTAACAGATATTCTCTGGTTTCGTAACCAGCCAAAGTGCCTTGTTGATATTCTTTTCCTTGTATAACAGGATTACGTATCAACTGCATATCAAAGCGTACTAGCTCTTGACTGATAGCTGTGATTGGTGCAAGTTTACGTAATCTTTCAACCCATGTTTTGATATTTTTAACACGACTTTGAAGGCTTGGTGCTAACCACCCTTGTGGTCTTGTTCTATTCAAGAATCGCGGTTGACGATATCTGGTTTTCCTATTCCTTCTACTCCTACGAAGTTGTCTTCTAGAAGTTAAAGCGTCTCTAATCACAAAACCTCTATGTTTTATTTCGGCTGCAAATACAACCTCCCCATTAGTATCGTTGAGTAATGTAATTCCTGTATATTTTGCACCGGGGTCAATCTTTAGTCGCAGTGGTTGAACTGGTGCTTCTGGTATCGCCTCTTTTAAAATAATCGTAAAAGGATTAAACTCAACGAGGTTGTCACCAACCCCGTTGGTCTTCAAAACCGTGCATGAAAGTTTCCCTTCACACGGCTCCTCAATGATTAGGTGCTTTTCATGCATACCTCATTACCCATTTATCCTCGACTTTTTCAAGTTTTCTGGTGGGATTCAACGGCTCGGTACTATTGCAACCGGATTGTGTGCCGATACTACCATCATTGGTAGTTTTTGTGTCATGGCAATGTCTGTGCATAAGTTGCCAATTATCATAACAATCCTTTCCACCTTTCGATTTAGGAATTATATGGTCAACTTCCATCACATCGCTTTCGCGGAAGAACAGTCCACAGTGGGTGCATTTCCCTTTCTGTTTTTTCAAGAGCTTTGTCACTCGTGAGGGTAGTTCGGGATTCTTGCCCATACGAGAACTCCAGTAAACTAGGTTACCGTCAAAAGGTGAGCCTTTTCCCTTGACCTTAATGTGCCGGACTATTGGAGTTTGGGCATGGTCAATTAACTTTAGGAAATCTTCTCCATTTTTGGTTGAAAATACCCAGTTATTTCCACCTACAGAGTGCCAATATTTATTTGACACCCATTTACCTGATTTGTTTGGATGGCGGTGTTTACCCCAAGCTACTAGCTTTTGATACACTAGGTTATCTAGTTTTGAGTAAGCAACCTTACTTACTACAGTTGCATAGTAATTTGCCCATCCCCGAATTATGGGATTTAAATGGGCAATTAGAGCCGCTTGGGGCAGTGCCTTATGCGATTCGATTACTTCTGCGATTTTATCGTAGTGTATCTTCTGCTTTTTAGAGCTTGGGGTGATTATTGTTTTATAACCTTGCTTCGAGTGATATTTACCAACGGAAAATTGTCGGATGGTAAACCCCAAGAAATCAAATCCTGGTTTTTCAAGCTTATACTCGTTTAGAGTATGAGCAATTCTCGTTTTGCTTGGCTTGAGTTCTAACCCCATATCTAGTAACCATTCCCGGATGACCTCTTTGCATCTTTGGACTACGGTTTCGTTCTCATGTAGGATGACAAAATCATCCGCATAACGAATTACATCAGGTGATTTGAAATCGGTTCCTTTTTTGTGAAACCACGTCTCCCGTCCTGTATGTGACATTTTGGGAAACTCTTGTTTAACCCGTGACTCTAAACCGTGGAGGGCTATATTTGCCAGTAGTGGAGAGATTACCCCTCCCTGGGGGGTACCCTCAGATGTCGGAAATAACTGTTCGCCATCCATCACCCCAGATTTAAGCCACGCCGCTATTTGACGACGTATAGTAGGGGTAGTGTTTAGCTTTAACAGTAATGCCTGGTGAGCGATTCGGTCGAAGCACTTAGAGATATCCGCATCAAGCACGTATTTTGGCTTGTGGTTGATACCTATAAATATTGCTTCGATTGCATCGTGACATGAGCGCCCAGGTCTAAAACCAAACGAGTTTGGCTCGAATCGGGCTTCCCATTCTGGTTCTAGGGCTAGTTTTACTAATGCCTGCATAGCTCTGTCATGCATAACCGGGATACCTAAAGGTCGCTTTTCATCTGTCCCTTGCTTGGGAATCCAAACCCTGCGAGTAGGTGCGGCTTTTTTTCTTGACTTTAGGTTGACAATCATAGTTAGACGTGCTGCTGGGGATAGGTTTTTTATCCCATCCACTCCTGCTGTCTTTTTCCCTTGATTGTCTTGACTAATTCTACGCACTGCTAGAGTTTTTGCAGACCAAGAACTCATTAACAATCTCTGGAGACTGTGGACGGTTTTCACATCACCACGTTGAGAGGCTTGATAAATGCGTTTTTGCATCTTGTATACCCATCTTTCCAGCTTACGCCAGTTGATAGATGTCCATGTTTCCGTAGTCTTTAAACTCGTATAAACCATATTTAATGCTACTAATTCCTTTATCTTCCTAATCACCGTGAGTACGTCTGCATATCCCTTATATTACGTAAGGGCTTTGGCTTCTTAACTCAATCTCTGCCACTCGTAGCATCCGGTTAGTACCTACTTGGAGAATCGATTTCACCAAGAACTAACGAGGGGTTTATCCGTTCCGACTGACCATTCTTTATGCCCTTAGAGTGATGCTCTCCACCTGGTTTCTCGGAAGTGCAAATTGGTCAACGTTTCACTTGCCAACTCCTTATCCTTTGCCTTTTGGCTCCAGTGTTATTCAGCCTTATTACACTGGTTATTCATTGAGATGGTTTAAACACACCTTCAAGCTTTCGCTTTACTCATAGGCATTTTGCTCGATGCGTACCGGTTTAGGCTACCAGTACTAACACCTTTCATTCCCGCTTTACGGATTGATGACTAGTCGCTACCGTAGGGAAAGTGCTTTCACCGCTGCACCTGCGGGGTAGGATTTTCACCTACATGGTCAATCAGTTGTCAAGGTTCTATTAGGATTTTCTCCTATATTTAACCCTGCGCCTAATCCCTGAGTTCTACTACTCATTTCTAGGCAACGAATCACACAAAACGTCTAAATACGGCAGCTTTTTTGTTTCGTAATAATTGCCTTGCTTGTGCTGGATGTATTGGGATAGCTGGACTTTTTTCTGAATCAATTACAAACACTTTGGACATAAAGTCCCTCCTTTCGGGTTAAGTTAGCTTCGTCAATGTTTCTAAAGCTTTTTAGACCTAACACACTGCCTCCCAAATGGCTGTTTAATGCTAGATGACAGGGCTACAAACTAGCTACGCATTCGTAGGTGTCGTGACTCAAGAAACGTAGTACGCGAGGTACTTAGACTGGTCAACTAGGACTTTTTCAAGCCCCCGCTACATCGGTACTCCGATTAGCGGTGGGTTGTTGACTTTATTTTTATGGGAAAGTACTGAATCTATATTAATTAATGTATACTTGCAAATTTGATTGTGAGACTGTACAAAGGAAAAATGTAACGAAATTTACAAAATTTACACATTTCTGCAAAAATAACGTTAGCCTAGGCATATATAGCACTAGGGTTAAAGATTAGGATAGGATACAAAACTCCAATGCATTTATAGTAGGGAACTCTTAACAAGGAACAGAAAAAGCTATAATTTCATGCTTGAGAGTGAGTGTACGAATTTCATTTTGACTACCTTCTGCCTCCTACCTTCTGCCTTCTGCTATAAATCCGGTTCGCAACATCACCGCAATGAGGAGAGAATTGCTATGGTTGCCACACCTTTATTACCCTTAGAAGCCCCTTCCCTCGCCCATATATGTCCTTTTGACCAAGCTTGTAGCTACTTGGACCAGGCGGCGAAAGAATTAAAATTAGACGCAGGAATCATTGAGATTCTCAGCAACCCCACCAAAGTAATTACAGTTTCCATACCCATAAAACGGGATAATGGAGAAGTGCAGGTACTAGCAGGACATCGGGTACAACACAGCGATGTTCTGGGTCCCTGCAAAGGAGGAACTCGTTACCATCCGGCGGTGACTCTGCGGGAAGTATCAGCATTAGCGATGTTGATGACTTGGAAATCTGCGCTGATGGGGATTCCCTATGGTGGTGCTAAAGGCGGTATTGCCATAGATCCCAAAAACTATAGTGTGGGTGAATTAGAACGGATCACCCGTCGCTACACCAGTGAATTAATTAAAGATATTGGACCTTCCGTAGATATCCCTGCACCAGATATGGGTACTTCCGCCCGGGAAATGGCATGGATGATGGATACTTACTCTATGAATGTGGGCCATGCTGTACCGGGGGTAGTTACTGGTAAACCATTGTCTATCGGTGGTTCCCTAGGAAGGGAAATGGCAACTGGACGAGGTGTCATGATTATTGTCCGCGAAGCTTTAGCAGATATAGGAAAGTCTTTCCAGGGGATACCCATCGCCATCCAAGGATTTGGGAATGTGGGTGGTGCAGCGGCTTTATTAATGCATGCCACCGGAGCCAAAATTATTGCTATTTCTACAAGTTCTGGGGGTTTATTTGCGGAAGATGGTTTGGATATCCCGGCAGTGAAAGCCTATGCAGATCAGAATCATCGGAGTGTAGTTGGTTTTCCGGGTGCAAAACCCATTAGTAATGAAGAGTTATTAACTTTACCTTGTGACGTATTGGTTCCCGCCGCCCTAGAAAACCAGATTACAAAAGACAATGTATATCAGATAAAAGCGAATATCATTGCAGAGGCCGCTAATGGACCAGTCACACTCGAAGCTAGTGAAGTGTTAGAGGCCCAGGGTGTAACCGTATTACCGGATATTTTGGCTAACGCAGGCGGAGTTGTGGTGAGCTATCTGGAGTGGGTACAGGGTCTATCTTACCTATTTTGGGATGAGGAGAAGGTGAACCAGGAAATGGAACAGTTGATGGTACGCGCATATCGTCAGGTAATTGCCAAATCCCAGGAGCGAGGTATATCTTTGCGGTTAGCGGCTTATACTTTGGGTGTGGGAAGAGTAGCCCAGGCGTTGAAGGATAGGGGTTTGTATCCTTGATGGTTGGGGATGCATTGATTAAACAATTCGTAATTCGTAATTCGTAATTCGTAATTACGTTTTGTAATGGGGATTTAAACCCCAACACAAAACAAACAACCCGTAGGGGATGGGGTTTTAAACCCCGCTTGAGTATAG
>JASJCJ010000154.1 GCA_030066045.1 Calothrix sp. MO_167.B12 | reverse complement strand
ATCAATGTTTTATACTTATTCAGCAGACGCTACCTAGAAGACCTTTTGCCTGACGCGCACTGACACTAGATCCCTATAAGCATATCTTTTCTGTGCTTCACTCTTTCACTTCTTCACTCCCTATTTTCAAGCTAGTCTCCCATGAGAAAATCTCACAACAAAGGATGAAAATGGTTTCTTCCTAACACTTCAAGGGCGCACGCAATGCGCCCCTACAGGGTGCCTCCTAATTATTTTCAAGCTAGTGGTCTTAACGGGAAAATTCCACAACCGACTATGAAAATATATCTCAAGTGCGGCTCCTACACCTAAGCTGTCAACTATCAACTAACAACTAACAACTAACAACTAACAACCATTTTCAAAGAGCATGAGAATTACTCCTTATTTACTGCTGATATTTTAGATGTTTTCTGATACAAGCCAATATGGTGAAAGCCGAGGTTCCTGGCAAAATATTTGCCAATTTTCGTTCTTTCTAAGGCCTTTCGATCTAAGGGTAGGGGATTTAAGCAAAATAGATCAACTTCTTGAATTTTGGTCAATCCCTGTTGGGCAAATAAGCGATCAAAAGCTTCTGCCCCATAGCATTGTTGCTGGGGGTTGTAATCGACAAATCCTCCGGTATCGAGTCCGGTTCTGAGGATAGCCGTCAAAGTCTCGTGCCAATTTTTACTGGGATGCCATGATAGAAAATGGGCGGCGAGCGCTGGTAGGGTATGTAAGCTGAGGTTATTGACATTTGAAGCTACAATATAACCCCCCTCTTCAAGATAGGGACAGAGCATTTTCAGAAATTGATTATGGTCTTGAACATAAGGGAAAACACCCATTGCCACAATCAAATGGAATTTAATCTCAAAGGGAACTTGACCATTGGGGGAATGGCGAAAATAAGCATCTGGATTTTCCTGGATTGCAGATAACTTTTCAATGGTATTTTTCACCATCTTTTCGGCTACATCAAATCCATAGACCTCAAATCCTTGTTTGACAAGTTCGTAACTTAACAAACCTGCACCACAGCCAACTTCCAGCACTTTACCACTGTTGATATAATGCAACAGCAGTTTCACAACTAACTGAGTTCGTTGGCTGAAATAGGCATTTGAATTTTCTGCTTGTTTTTGCCAACTATCAGCTACATTATTCCAATAATTTGTAAGTTTGCTCATGATCAAGTTCTTCAGGACTCTCGTAAGAGACATAAAAACGAACTACATCACTGGAGAATTGCTCAAGGAATTCCCTACCTCCAATTAGATGCTCTCATCCCCCGGTGGAGTCTTCGCAACCGAGGGACTTGTTAAATTTTGCTCTATGACCAAGAACAGGGTATGGGGTATAGGGTGTCTCACAAGGGTAGGCTTTTTACAATTGGGTGTTGGTTAGATTTGGAGGATAAGGTAGGAAAGTGAACAAGGGAGGAAAACTTAACCAACGATTGTACGGTGATCAAAAATAGAAACCACCTCAAAAGCCTCAGCCTTGGCGTTGAATAATCTTCCTTTTTTAATTATGGGGTTCCCCACACCCTAATCCCTACACCCGTTTCATTTTAGATACCTATAGGCACAGCTTCTTCAACTGATTGGGGAAGAGGATTAATTAAGGGGAAATTGTCTAATTTACGCCCTGCACTAACAAATTCAGGTGCTTTTTTCCAGTTTCCTTCAAATAGAGTTGTTCCATCCCCTAATTGCTGCCAAAGACGAGTGGCAAAATCAGGCATGATTGGGGCAGTGAGTAAGGTCAGAGTTTTAATAGCAGCTAATTCTAGAGCTATAGAGGTTCGTAGTTCGTCTTTCTTGGTTTCTATGCCCCTGAGATAGTTTTCCGCCGCACTAAATCGCCGTGCTGTCCGCACCAATTCACAAAGCATCCGAGTTGCTTTCTGAGGGGAAAAACTTTCAGCTTCGTAAGCAAATTCCACCTCTTCGATAAACTTACTTAGTTCTCGGTAAAATATTCGGTGGTTATCAGTCCAAGCTCCAGGTTCGGGAACAACACCATCGTATTCCTCCTGTAGTTTAGCACTGATTTCCTCTAACCATTGATTCCATTCATCTTTTAGTTCCCGTTGGACAGTTCGTTCAAACTCAGCTTGACTAAAGTTAGTTTGTTGGGTTTCTGGCCGCGTGTGGGCTAAATAAAAACGAACGGTGTCAGCTGAAAATTGATCAAAAAAGTCAGAACCCCAAATGGCGTGCCCTCGACTGGTAGAAAACTTATCTCCTTCCAAACGATAAAATTCGTTATTGACGAAAACTTTAGGCAAATTAATCGAAGAGTCGTAAGCTAATAAGAGGGCAGGGAAGAGAAGGGCATAAAAATAACCATTATCAAACCCAAAAAACTGCACCACATTGCCATCTTCAGCTTTCCAGAACCGTTCCCAACCGGATGTCTGCTCTAAAGAACGACTAAGTTGTTGAGTTCCAAACAGACACTGTCCTGCTGCTAACTCGAACCAGGGGTCAAACCGCTGGTCCTCAAAGCCTTCCATCGGTACTGAGACTCCCCAGTTGGTAACCTGGGTAATTGCTCGTTCGGGCAATCCATCGAGGAGGCTACGCTCGCAAATCGCCCGTAGTCGCGGATCCATTTTAACAGTTTTATAATATTCCCTCAATTGTTTTTCATAGGGTTTTAAGGGAAAGTAAAATTTAGCTAGAGGTCGTTCGACAGGTTTATCCCCACAGGATTTGCACTGAGGATCAATGAGGTCGTTATAATGGTTGGAACGACCACAGGTTTCGCAACTATTGGCCTGAGAGGTAGAACCACATTGAGGACATTTGCCTTCTACAAAGGATTGAAACAAATACTTGCGACAGGATTTGCAATAGAAGGATGGAGTTTCTTTCTTAACTATTTTGCCTTCTGAATAGAGCTTCTTGAAGAAACCATGGATGAAGTCTAAATATTCGGGAGAGTTATCAGGTCTCCAATAATGATCAACTTCTATCTTCGCTTTTTTCAAGGTACTGCGAATTGCGTCGCTTGATTTATCAGCCAGCTCTCTTCCCGTTAAACCTAGTCGTTCGGCTGTTGTCAGAACATAGCCTTCGTTATCATGGGCACCACAAGTGTAAAACGCATTGACTCCGCGCAGTTTTAAATAACGAGTGTAGATGTCTGCACCAATATAAGGACCCGATAAATGTCCTAAATGCAAGTCGCCATTGGGAGTGGGTGGTGGTGGAGCAACAAGAACGTTTTTCCCGGAAACAACACGGGTTTTATCTGTTGTCATCTTTGCCCGTTCAGCGGCCAGCTTCATGTCTTCCCACCACACGGTAATGAAGGATAGCTGATTCTGGGCTGAGGTATTTTCCAAGGTATGGTTTAAAAATGGCGGTAAATAGATAACGTCTCCAGCACCAACCGTTTCCGTCTCATTACCAACTGCTATCTTTCCTTCTCCTTCTAGAATGAAAAAGGTTTCCCCTTCATGGTGGTTGTGGATGTGAGTGATTTTCCCTGGTTCAACTACACACCGCATGGAATTAAATGGGGGATTAACAACATCTTGCCAAGGATATAGCTCTTGGCAAAGGGTATCGTAACATTCTTGGAATTCATCGGGATTAACCTTACGCACAAACATTTGTTGCTCTCCTAAATAGGTGTTTTAAAAGGTATTTTGGTACTTCAACCATTAATCTATAGTTGAACACAGCTACGGATTGGACAAAAGGCAAAAGTTTACTCCAAGCAGATTTGCTGCTTTTGCCCATATCCGAACTTTAATGAATGGCTAGCTCTATAGTGCTACTGGTTGCTTCTCTTCGTTGCCAATGGCTAGGAGATTTTCTGGTAAATTCTGGAGATTATTGTCGGAGGTGATTAATTCCTGCCAAATTTCTCCGGCTCGAACTGGCAAAATTGAAAGTAAGGTATCGCTAATTCCGTGGCTTTCTTCGCACAATCCTTGTAAAAAGATGCGGGGCATAAATTCAGGGTGAGTGGCCAAGCGATAGCTACGCTCAACTTGATAATCTCCCTGTGAGGTGGGAACAAGATAGTCGGCGACATGGTTGAGGATAGGGTGTCGGTTACTGTGATCATATCCCGTAGCTAAAATCATCCCATCACATTCCATTTCGATTTCCTTGTTTTCCATCAGATGGGTAAATCGGGCTTTGACACATCCTTCTTGTTCTTGGGCTGCATCAAGGGACATGAAAGGCAGAATTTCTAGGCGATTGGTGCCAAAATATTTGTCTTCATACACTAATTCGTAGATTTGCTTGATTAACTCCAAATCTGCTACGGAATAATTCGTATCTCGATATTTGGCTAAAAATTCCTGGCGTTTTTCCTCTGAGAGTCCATAAAAGAAATTAACGTGATCTGGAAAGAACACTTCGTTAATAAAACTACTATCATCCATGGGCCGATAAGCAAAACTTCGCAAGGTTGCTTTTACCGAAGCTTGGGGGTAGTTATTAGTCAAATAATGGAATACTTCAGCACCACTTTGACCTGAACCCACAACTACAAAACGATAGGGGTGGTTAACATCGGGATATTGTTGGCGAATTTGACTCAGGAACTTGGATGAATGGAAAATGCGATCGCCTAATGTTACTTTGATTTCCGCCGGAACTTTCGGTCTTCCTCCTGTAGATATTACTACATTTCGGGTCATATAGCTTTCTAGGGAGTCATTGTGGCGATCATGAACTACTACTTCCAGCAAGGAAACCTCATTGGTTCCCTCTTGTGTGACGGGCAATATTCGTATTACTTCTTTACTATAGTGGACTGGCACATTCAGTTTAGCTGCTGCCCAACCAAAGTAGTCGTTTAATTCGCGCCGACTGGGAAAAAAGGATTGTAAGTTAACAAACTCGTTTAATCGATTTTTTTCGTGTAGGTATTTGAGAAAGGTAAACTGACTGCAAGGATTACGTAGGGTGATCAAATCTTTTAAAAAAGAAACTTGGATAGTAGCACCGGGAATGAGTAGATCTGGGTGCCATGCCATCGTTTCTTTTGATTCTAAGAATAATGCCTGGGGCTGGTGAACTAAATTCTCCCCCTCTTCTTCTACTATAGTCGCTAGAGCCAAATTTGCTGGTCCAAACCCTACTCCTATGAGATCCCAAATTTTATCTGACTTATGGTTCATTTTGTTATTACATATCTTAAAAATCTAACAGAGTTATTATAGTGGTATAAGGACAATTTTCATATATACCTACTCAAACAATGGGCATCAAGATACATCATGGATCGTAGAATATCAGATATAACACAATTATTACTTAGGTATAATTTAAATACTCTATAAGCATTTTCCGGTGTAGTTCACAGACAGTGATTCAACAAGCAATATCCCATATTTTTAACATTTCTTACCCAGTTATATGAGAAAATGTTGCATAATTTGTTACCATATTTCTGCTAATTGGTATAAGATATTTTTGGATATAATCAACTAAAATATACATATTTCTGTTCAGTAGTAAATACACATTTGGTTCCTATATCATGTTTTTGTGCCTTATTTATATTGATGTCCAGTAAAGAGCTATATTTCTACATCAGTTATTAAGCGATCGCTATCTACATCTACCTAATGGAACCAAGTACTCAAGAAAAACAATCGGGTTGGCTAGGTAAGTCCCTCACGTTCATTGAGAAGGTGGGAAACAAGTTACCAGATCCCCTCACTTTATTTTTCTTCTTATCTATAGCAGTGATTCTCGTCAGTGCCATTGCTGCTACTCTCAACATATCCATTGTTCATCCCGGAACTAACAAAACTATCTCTGCGGTATCCCTATTAACACCAAATAGTATCCGCAAAATCTTTACTTCCGCAGTTAAAAATTTTGCAGAATTTCCACCTCTAGGTACGGTATTAGTTGCCATGTTGGGGGTAGGTGTTGCCGAATCTACAGGTTTACTATCGGCTGCATTGCGGGAGTTGGTGTTGATTTCTCCGGCAAAATTAATCTGCCCCTTTGTTGTTTTTGCAGGTATAATTGCGAACTTAGCAGCGGATGCAGGATATGTAGTCCTCGTACCCCTAGGAGCAGTCATATTTCTAGCATTTAAGCGTCATCCCCTGGCCGGCTTAGCTGCGGCTTTTGCGGGTGTTTCTGGGGGATTTAGTGCCAATTTAATCATTAACTCTCTTGACCCCTTATTATCAGGATTATCCCAAAGTGCGGCGCAATTAATTAATCCTAAATATGAAGTAAATGCTACCGCCAATTACTATTTTATGGTGGTTTCCACATTTTTAATTACCTTAATTGGTTGGTTCGTTACTGAGAAAATTATTGAGCCACGATTAGGAATTTACCAGGGAAATGAAAATTCCTCGATGGAACAACTGACTCTAAAGGAACGTAAAGGTTTACGTTGGGCTGGATACTCTTTATTGGCATTTGCGGCATTAATTCTAGTGATGGTAGTACCGCCCCAAGGAATTTTACGCGATCCAGAAAAATTCACCATTATTCCCTCACCTTTAATTGAGGGCATTGTATTAATAATTGCCCTGGCTTTCTTGATTCCAGGAATTGTTTATGGTCAAGTCACAGGCACAATTAAAAATGATAAAGATGTAGCTAAAGCCTTAGGTGATTCTATGGCATCTATGGGATATTACATAGCTTTGGCATTTATGGCAGCACAATTTATTGCCTACTTCTCTTGGAGTAATTTAGGGGTAATTTTAGCAGTAAATGGTGCTAACTTGATTAAGGCTACGGGATTTACTGGTCTGCCATTATTGTTAACTTTTATTTTAGTGAGTGCCTTTATTAATCTATTTTTGGGTTCAGCATCGGCAAAATGGGCAATTATGGCACCTATATTTGTACCAATGTTTATGTTAATTAGTTATTCCCCAGAGTTGGTACAAACGGCATATAGAATTGGCGATTCCACAACTAATATTATTACGCCGTTAATGCCTTATTTTCCTATAGTTGTAGCCTTTGGACAAAAGTATGATAAAAATTTGGGCATTGGAACTTTAATTTCTTTGATGTTGCCTTATTCTATTGGCTTTTTCTTGGCATGGGTAATTTTATTTAGTATCTGGTTTTTCTTGGGTTTACCTTTGGGTCCTGGGGCGTTGATGAAGATTTAATTGGACGGTCCCGATAACCAAACCCCTAGGGCGTGTAAGGGAATTAGGATTTTCAACCTCAAATCCTTGCATCTGGTATTTTTTGCGGGTAAAAAAATAGAAACCCATAGGCTGTAACTATTGCCTATTGCCTATTGCCTATTCCCTACCTCCACAATCATGACTTTTTGCTGCAAGCCCTAATTATGGTTGTCCCTAACCCAACAACTCACCCATTTCATAAGTGAATTGTATGATCATAAAAAAACAGCCTTACAAAAATGAAGTAAGGCTGGTTATTTGCTCTTTGTTATATCCTTTTATTTTTTATTTGTGTCTAGACTGTCTTCACTTCCTCAAAATTGTTTTCCATCCCCGCAACCATCAAACTAATCATTTCTAAAATTGCCCCGCGATTGCCTCTTTGACATCGCTTAAACAATAAATTCACATCTACCAACCCCGCATTCACCGCAGATACTTCTAAGGCTTTTGTCTTAGCTTTCTGGTTATCGTGAGCGCAAGCAGTGTAAAGTATTACTCCTGCCATTGTGTATAAATCTAACATTGGCTCATCCGCCTCTGCTATATTTGCTACTTGAGGAAACTCAGACAATGGATGAATAAATTGATCAAAGCTTAATTGAGTCATTCAATTTTGGATTTTAAATTTTGGACTTTGGATTTATTCCACGGATAAATCTGGGAAGTACTGAGGCACTAACGCGCTACTGTACCATCAAGGAATATTGGTCACGACTCGCCCTACCCAGAGCGACTGTCGTCGCGGTGAGTTAGTACTCCATACCCTTTCCCCGATTTGAAGTAACTAACGTAGCTTGCTTCTGGGCAGCAAGAGTAACCTTTAGGGGTTCTCTCGTCATAAATGCCAATGATCTCGATATCAAGTGCATAATTATCCGTGGAGTTATCAACTGGTCATAAAAGTTAAGTACTTAAGTTGACAGGGATTGCGTAAGTGGGTGCAATCATATATACTAGAGATCTAAGAGGGAAAAACCCTCGGATTCCTAATTAAAAGTTACCAGCTAGCATTTTAAGCCGGAAGCTAGCTACTAGGGTGTTCTACTTTTTTTCATAACTCGAGTATTTAACTGCTTGCCTATTCTATATTAACGCTTGTCATTTTTTCATGTCAATATGTCATTTAAAAATAAAATTATAAAATGTCTTGATTTTTAAATGTCATGATAGAAAAGAAAGGTAAGTGTGATATTAATACAGTCCAACATATGACTGACAGAAGGCGTTCAGATGATTACAAGCAGGTCAGTGGCTACGTTCCGGTAGAGCTGGCAAGGGAATTCAAAAGTATTTGTGCTAAGCAGGGGTTTTCCCAAAGTGAGGCATTGGAGGAGATGCTATATGAGTGGGTAGCCAAAATCAAAGGTTCTCACTCCCACAAGCAAGAACCCAAACCTCCAAAAAACATTGCTGACTTAGTGCGATTAAACATGACAAAGCTCAAGCGTTGTGGGGTTAAAAACCTATCAGCCTTATCTAAGGGGGAAGTACTACCGACACCAGGGGACTTTGCGATTATTACATCAGCTTTGTCTGTTCCTGAGGAGGAAAGAAAAATGATTTGGCAAGAAACTTTTAAACTTTCCGTATCTAGCAATTCTACCAGTGTAAAAGTATATAAAGATTCTGGAGGGTCACGAGAAGGTGAGTGTGAGTATTCTTAAGGTATTAAACTTACCGGGCTGGAACTATAAAATCTCCTATGAGGGTGTATCTATTCTTGCACCAACCAAACGAGATGCTACAGATTTAGCCCAAAGTTATGGAGATGCTTTGAGTGAAACTGCTGCCAAAATTAAAGGCAAGGTACGGATAGGATGGAGACGGTGTAAACAGCCAATTGAATTTTATGGGTGGATGGCATCTCAATCAGCACCTACACCCCCGGAAACTGCGGAAACTATCTTACGTTGTGGTGGTTCAGTATTTTGCAGCCAGTTACACGTGCCAGTAGACTTACTGTGTCGGATGGTGACGGCGGCTGAAAATGACCGTCCAATAAGTATTGTGCGCCAGGATAACCGCAAACAAATCATTATTAATCAGCCTATGGCTGATATGTTAGATACTCCTCCTGAGGTTGCTACCCAAAGGATTATGAGTCGATTTTGGCTACCGGAGGATTTAGCAGAACTCGAACAAAAACTTCGTAATAATAGCCAATGTACTTGGACTTACTCAGCTGGATTAAATGAACAGGCTTGGGCAATCTTGACAACTCACTTTGAGATTTTTGAGGTTGAGGGCGTGTGGTACAGGCAGGGGACTTGTTTGTCTGCTCCCCAGTTGGTTCCCATTCCACCAAGGGCTTTTGCTCCAGCTTAGGTGAAATTAAGTTTAGGGTGCATTTTTTTTATCTCCCTTTGGGAGAGGGAACAGGCAACAGGCAACAGGCAACAGGCAACGGGGAATAAGCATTAATAATTAATAATTATTAATTATTTTAATTCCAATCTTGTTCTTCTTTTTTGCCACGGCTTTTATAAATACCTCCTACATTATGGATGGCACGGGTTTTTTCCAATAGTTCTGATTCTGTGAGACCCCATTGCTGCAAGATTTGATCTAAATCTTGTTGAATATCTTTAGCACCGGGGAAGCCTTGGTAACGAACTCGCAACCGGGCTAATTCTGCCAAATTGTAATCTGTTGCTTCTGCTGCTAACAGATTATCTACTAATGGGCGATCGCGATTATACAGCGGATGTTGTTGTTCTTTGCCACTCATATTTGGATTTTAGATTTTAGAATGATCAATACAAGATTTTTAAGCCTCATACCCCTACTCTCACTCCTTCACTCCTTCACTCCCTCACTCCTTCACTCCTTCACTCCCTCACTCATCCCCTCAATCACCCGCCACTCTTCCTGAGAAAGTGGCTGTACCTGGAGTTCCATCGCCAAACAATCTTGGGCTGCTGTAATTAAAGCGGTGATAATTTTTTCTATCGTCAGGTGTGTGGGGAGTTGAATATTGCCCTTGGGTTCCGTACCAAATACCTGAGTAAAAAGATGATTGTCTGGATGCAAACCCATAGAACCGTGCTGCAAGATAAAATCACCCCTTCTTAACTGGGCACTACCAATGAACTTACAACCATCGGTGGTGACTAAATCAGCGCCAGTCGCAGTGCCAAAACAGTTGGGGTTGTGGATGTAACCTCTTCCTGCTTTACCATAGTGCAAATTAATACCTAGCAACCGCCAACCTTGAATCAAAAATTCACAAATTTTTGTATAAGCCTGGATTCGGCTACTAGGTAATCCAGATGTAACCACAGCATAAGTTAAATCGCCCTGGTGTAGTACTGCCCTGCCTCCTGTGGGACGGCGCACTAAATCTATTTTCTCACCTTGCCAGGTTAATTTTTGCCAATCTTGGGGGTATTTGTGTTGGTGGTAGCCCAAAGAAATAGCTACTGGCGACCAAGTATAAAACCTTAAAGTAGGTGGATGTTTGCCACATTGGTGTTGCTCTAGTAACCATCGGTCGATTGCCATCTGCACATTACCAGGAGCATCGAGCAAGGGAATCAGTCGCCAAACTAGTTTGGAGTTGTCAGTTGTGAATTTTGTTGTTAATTGGGAACTCATACTCAGCAGTTTTGAGGAGTCCATGTATCCCAACGCTGACCTTGCAGGTACAGCGTGGGACTTATAGCCCTTCAAACTCCTCTTCAGTTAAGTGATGCCAAAGGTGAATTGCAAATCTTCGTCATTATCATCGGCAATGGTTGCGACTACAGTCACCAAACGGGAAACCTCCCCAGGGGATATTTCCGCCAAGGCGCGGGTTGCTAATACAACTACCCGGTCTTCTATAATACCGAAACGAGCTTCAAAAGTACTAGTAGCGTTCATTTCTAATAGCTGTCGAGTCAACTTCGGCTCATCTTTGGCTGGTAAATGTAGCACCGCAGACCAAACAGTTAAAGTATCTTCGTCTGTAGTACCTGTCAGCTGGACAAATACCTCTACGCTGCCATAGTTAAACTTCCACAAATATCCACCTTCTGGAGGATGGCTGACCATAGCACTATCTTTTTGTGCCAAGGTATTAATCACGTTTTCGATTACTTCTATATGGTTGATGGTTCTGGTATCTGGGATCAGTTCATCAATTAGTTGTTCGCCAGATGCAGATGGGGTATCTAGGTTAGCTTGGTAAGTTGCCATACAGATTTTGCCTCTTAAGTATGTTTATTCTCACCTAATTTATAGCTCGTAACCAAAGTAGCCGTCATTTTAGTTAGAAGGAGGCAAGAGGCAGTGGAAATGAACTTCTTACACTGTCAAGCGTGAAAGTATAGCTTTTTTGGCTTTCTGTTTCCTGTTGACAACAAAAATCAAAAATGTGAAGAAATTTTAGTTTTTGATTGTAAATGTTTGAATATACATCAGCAAAAATACTATATTGTTGTATTGAAATACACTAAAAATAATTTGACTATGAACTTAATCGATCGCAACGGACTAAATTACCCTGAAATTAATTAACCCCAGTCGCTCATCATCTGGGGAGTAAATGTTAATCTAAAAATCAGCGACTGCGAAACAGATAGATTCTAGAGATGGGGGTTTTTCAGGGACAGTTAGGCTTTATATTTAAAGGGTGACAATCACCCCAAGTAACTAATGTTTTGACGCTCTCCTTACTAGAAGTAAGGAGATTCACAACGTATCCCTTGCGGGATGTTATCCAGATTGTTTTCACCCTTCGGGTTCGTCAGTTTGCTTATGCCGGAAAACCCGTCCACCGCAACTGACTCACAAGTTTCCAGGCTCACCCCGTTTGCCTCAAGGGCGGAGTGATATTTCCACAAAACCCTGCGGTCTTCAGGTGTTGGGCGTCTACTTTCCGAGAGTCCCCCGGTAGGTTTTAGTGTCTTGTACTGACATATACATTCTACCATTTTGACGGTTGTTGAAACAACCATTGGTGCTACATCTGTGCTCTGAAGAAACAGAGTTTTGCGTCTATCGTCATTACCTGATAAAAAAGTATTATGAAAATATTCGATCGCCACCAAAGCATCTGACCAAGGATTCTGCTTTCGCAACCGTGAATAAATTATCTGAAATTATCAGAACGCTTGTGCAATCTAAAAAAGCCGAAAAAATAGATTTAAATGTGGAATACCCTTGTCCTTGTCGTCGGCGAGGTACATTAATTCCTATCACCCTGACAGAAGCATTTGGCTGCGATCGCTGTCAGCAAATTTTTGTGGTTGAAGATAATGGTCGTGCATTAGAACAACTTTCCACCACCTATCCCTATAAACGAACTTGGCACTGGAATGGTTCTCATTGGCAAGTAGTTAATTCTCGGTTAAGAGAAAGCTATATGCCAGTGGCACTTGGTATTATTTTCGTACTAGTGATTATATGGTTACCATTGGCACTGCGATTAGCCAGTGGCTCTAATATCATTGCTTGGGCTTTGGTCGCAGTACTTTTGGCTGTTCTGCCAGCATTTATGGTTTGGCTTACTTACAGGCGTTAACTTGATGACAGTGGATGCTTTTGACGAAAGTCCGGAAACAATTATTAGTGCCAAGCGTGGTTACTATGCTGGTTTAAATTTGGCTATTGCTAAGGGAAGCGATCGCAGTCGGGCTGTATTGGCGATGGCAGAAGCATTAAACAGTTCTTTTGATGAGATTCTAGAGGCAAATACCTTGGATCTAGAAGCCAGTCGAGAGATGGCTGTGCCAGAATTAATTTTGGATTGGCTGAAGCTAACTCCAACCCGTTTACAAACAACTGTAGAAATTTTACAAAGGTTAGGGGAGTTATCAGACCCCCTGCGACGAGTAAGAAGTGCTGATTACCAACTGCAAGATTCTCAAACCTACTCCCAGTTAATGCCTTTGGGTGTGATTGCTTTGATTTACGAAGCATTCCCCGAACTAGCGGCGATCGCCGCCGGTTTATGTATAAAAACTGGCAATAGTATTATTCTCAAAGGCAGTACGGAAGCTAGTAATTCCAATGTGGCGATCGGTAATGCCCTATCGATGGCAGTGGCGGAAGCGGGTCTACCACCAGGCAGTTTACAGGTAATTACAGCAGAACATGGTGCTTCTATCAGGGATTTAGTCACCCAAGACCAATATGTAAATTTAGTTATTCCCTATGGACGTTCTAGTTTAATTCAACAGGTAGTCAGGCAATCCACTTGCCCGGTTCTCAAGTCAGCTATGGGTAACTGTTACCTTTATTGGTCGCCCAATGGCAGTATGGAAATGGTGCATTGGATGATTATCGATAGCCATGCTAGCGAACCCGATCCAGTCAATGCCATTGAAAAAGTACTGATTCATCGCCAAGCTTTGCCATCTTCCTTGTCAATGTTATGTAACAGTTTGCAAGAACAAGGATTTTATTTGCGTGGAGATGCGGAATTAGTGGAGGCTTTTCCCCAATTAAAATTAGTTAAACATACTGAATGGGGATGTCCTTATTTAAACAATAGCGTTGCTTTTAAATTAGTAGATGATTTGGAAGATGCGATCGCTTGGATCAATCAATACAGTAGTGGTCATGCCGATAGTATTGTCACTGATTCTTACCAAGAAAGCCGTCAATTTGCCTTAGGTGTTAACAGTGCTTCCACTTATATTAATGCTTCACCGCGTTTTTCCCGCAATCCTTCCCGTGGTGATTCCGTATTTTTAGGTATGTCCAACCAAAAAGGAAATCGTCGGGGATTGATTAGTTTGGAAAGTTTAACAACTGTGAAGCATATTGTCCAAGGCAATGGGCGGTTTTAACAGTTGTCAGTTATCAGTTTTATCACCCAGGTTTAAGGTTCCTAGCAATTGGTGTCAGATGTTGGTGACGGTTCGCTCGTCCACCACCTGCCGCCTGATAACAGTGACCAAAAAATAGACTGGATGCAAGCTCCCGGATTTATCCGTGGAGAGGAAAAATGTTTTACTTATTTCAAGCACCTCGATTCATCGATGGGGTAGTACTTTTGACTCCTTCGGAGTGAATCCTAAGCCCTTCGGGCACGGCAAAGCCGAACGGATACGCTGAGCGCAAAGCGCACGCTACGCGGTAAGCGTTCGCGTCAGCGTGTCCGCTAGGACTCAGCTATGCCGTAGGCTTTACGCGAGCGCCAGTCGCTCATGGGGGAAACCCCCAAGACCGCGCTGGCTCAATGCGTGACTTCTCCCCTTGGGGGGAGTAAGAGGGGGGTTGACTTTTGACTGATGCTCAGCGGTTGGCTCCTACACTCTTGTGTTGCGCTAACAATGATTTACAGTTTTCCAGTTTCTCAATCATCTATTATTTGGGAATCGGACATATTAATCAGCATATCAATTAATTCTCGGTGTTTTTTATGAAAATTTAATAATTCTAAATAAGCAAATGGAACAATCACTGGCCAGAGAAGACTAGCCATGACCAAAATCAGCATCTGGAGTACTGGTTGCTTCCCTGTACTTTCTTCATCTTCCCTGAGGAAAAATAACCATTCTTTGAAAAAACATACTGTCATTAGGGAATAAACTGTGATTGCTCCATAAACTAATATATTTTGCGGCATGACTTTGCAATATGATTTTGCTTCTCAATTAATTTTAATCTGCAATGCATCTTCCACGCTATTGGTTAATTGACATCTTGCGCCACAAGATTATTGAGAAAATTAGAGCCTGAAACCCTTGATTTAGGGTAGGATGGGCACTGTCTACCTGAATTTATTGAGAAGGTGCAAGATATGTGTTAATTAACCCTAAATATAGCTTATAACCCATAATAGATAGGGATAGATTACTCTTAATATTACTGCTAATGAGCCAAACTGCCCTCAATTTAATTGCAATCTCTGTCTTTTTGATCACCTTTTCTACCCTATTGGGTCCATTAATTCATTTATCCCCCACAGTACCTGCAATTGCGACCTTTACTGTTTTAGGCATCGCCACTGTTGATCGGTTTAGCTGGCAAAATAAAGGCAGTAGACTGATGTTAGATTGGATCGCTAATTTTTCCTCTCAGCACAGAGAAAGGATTATTCACCATGAAGCTGGTCACTTTCTTGTGGCTCATCTTTTAGATTTTGAAGTGATAAATTATACGTTAAATGTTTGGGAGGCACTCAAGCAAGACCAATCTGGACAAGGGGGAGTTACCGTTGATGATTGCCACTGTACTTCTCAATTGGAAGGGGGTAAGTTGAATACCCAGATTTTAGATCGCTACTGTACTATTTGGATGGCAGGGATTGCCGCAGAAAAGCTAGTTTTTAATAATACTGTTGGTGGGCTAGATGATCGACAGAAGCTATCAGCTATTTTGCAAAGTTTAGGATTTTCGGAACTGGCTTACGCGCAAAAGCAAAGATTCCATGCCCTACAAGCCCAAAACTTGCTCCAAGAGAATTGGTCGGCATATCAAGCCCTAGTAAATGCCATGCGCCAACGTCAATCTGTGTCAGACTGTGTGCGAGCTATTGAGATGTGCCACTCGCCACAATAGGGTTGTGGGCGGAACGCCTACAACCAAAGCTTTTTGGTTCAATTCATCTATTCTGTTAGGAAGAAAGCATCTGTAAATGTGTACTTTTAGATAATTGACCCTGACAATCGCAACCAATTACACGATTGCGTCCGCTAGATTTTGCTTGTAGTAAGTATTTATCGGCACGTTCTAAGAGGCTAATACCTTGAACATCATCTTCAGCTTGCAAACAAGCTATGCCTAAACTGATGGTGATGTTGATTGCCAATGTATGATTAATTGCAAATGGCTGCTCGCTAACTATGCGATTGAGACGATGTGCTACCACCATTGCTTCCTGGCAACTAGTATTGCTCAAAAGAATCACGAATTCTTCACCACCATAGCGGAAAGGGGTATCTTGGAAGCGCAGATTGTGGCGAATGCGGGTACACAACAGTTGTAGGAGGCGATCGCCTACCAAATGCCCGTAGGTATCGTTCACCTTTTTAAAATAGTCTACATCCAAAATAATCAAACTCAAGGGATTTTTATTAGTACGAGCCTTGTTAATTTGTCGGGGTAAATCCCATTCTAAAGCGCGGCGATTATTTAGTTCTGTCAAGGAATCTGCTAAAGCGATCGCTGATAGGAGATCGTTGGTACGAATCAAATCTCGATACTTTTGTGCTTTGCGTACCCCGACGGTTAATTGAGCCAACAATAGGCGGTGATGGATATTGGTATGACCTGGTATTTGCCAAATATAGGCATCTGCTCCTTGTTGGAGAGCAGCGGCATTCATCTCTAGTTCCCATTCCCAATCATTTTGGTTCCTCAGAGTAATCAACTCGGGACGATCCTCCAACAAAATGCAGTGTATCCAAGACAGTTTGATTTGCTCCTTCAGCCAGTTGCATAGCTCCATACTGCCATCTAAGCTAGCCTGCACCAGGATAATATCTGGCGGTTTGACTTGAATCTTTGATACCGCTTGATTGAGGTTCGCGATCGCTTCTACTTTAAAAGTTTTTGCATCATGGATCTGATCTGGAAGTGTAGTCAGAAAATGTTCACTTCCAAAGACCAGAATAGAAATATTCATTGTTTTGTTTTTTGCCCTCTTTCAACTGTTTTGGGTATAACCCTCAAGAAAATATTTAGACGCTCCCCATTAATACTGAATGTGTAAAATACGCACGTACTCTTCCTGAGAAGTTATGTATCTACATCCACCAGAGAGCTGTTTACCCACCAAAGAATGAATTACAAGTTTCTGTATTTGAGTTTTGAACATTTTCCATCACCTCTGAAGATTTAATGAAATTACAGTAGTTACCTATACAATTTCTGATACCTAATGTCTGTCCTGACATTATTTATTTAAAACAGTAGAAATACTGAATATTTTGCCTAAGTATAAAAGTATTACTGTAATTTCCAGGGGTTGTTTTTCCCGGATTAATACTGGGTTAGTTTGTTCCTCACACATGACCATATTAACAAAGAAACTCATTTCACCCTTAGTTATAGCTAAGATTTTCTACTTAATTGAAGATTATTTACACCCTGAAAATTCTACAGTTCAGTATAATCCGAAGTCAGGTTTGATTCTGAATAATCTTTACATGAAAATAAAGTATTTATATGCATATGCGTAACATCTATTCACACCTAGAAAATCTACCTAGCCAAATTTTCCACCCTGAAAAATATATCGGGTCATTCAATTTTGGATTTTGGATTTTGCGAAAAGTTGCGGTGCGGTGGGTGTAGTGTGGTCTTGGGGAGCCATTGCGGTCTTGTGGGTTTCCCACTAAGAGCAAATGGCGTGGTTTCCCCCATGAACAACTACCGTTCGCGGAGCGTCTCCGAAGGAGATACCCGAAGGGGGGTTCCCCCCGTTGAGCAAACTTTTCAAGACGGATTTTGGATTGACCCCATGTCTAAAGCCCAGAGACTTGAAATAATGATAAAACCGTTTGTTTTTTCTCCACGGATAAATCCGGGGGCTTGTATCCAGTTTATTTTTCGGTCAACTAGGAAACAGACAGGGTATTGTAGGTAAATTTTACGGAGAGACTTACTTTTTTAGAAATGTTCACTGTCTATAAAATTCAGTGAATTTACTTAAATTAATTCCGCAAATAAATTGGATATTAATTGACGATTTAGTTCTTTGGGAATACCAAGAAATAAATTATTACATATTGTGGGATGGAGAGCAGTGCTGTAGGCAGTTTTCCCACCCTAGGCGACTGCGGAACATCTCTACCTGCTCATACAGGCAATGAGGCCTGTACCACTATGAAATTTTTCAACCTTTTTGTATTTGTCAGTCCCTTAATAATTTTTAATTCACAACTATTCGATGGTGTATCCAGCATTGATTATTGCCTGTTTAATATTTTCCAGTGGTACTGTGGATTCTACGGTAACAATCTTAGTAGACACATCTACCTCAACCTTAGCATTAGGTTCTAGGGTCAAGAGGGATTCAGTAATTGCATCAGCACATCCCTGACAGGCAATGTCAGGAACTTGTAATTTGAAGGTCATAGAGTTGCTGTTTTTCCTTAATTTTCGTTAGTCCACGGAGAGCTGAAATTCAGTATCTTTATGGAAAGTGTAATCCCTTATCTTGGTCTACGAAGGGAGTTGTGACACTATATAAAGCTACACATATTAATTGTATGAAGTCAATTTCATTATAACTTTACATAAAAGAGGTAAAATTTGCCTGTAGAATTGTCAGCACCCCGCTCGTGCATAGACGGAGCTTCAAGCCCCTATCTTTAGGTAGCTGACCAGCCGTGCGTCTTAATTGACTACGTTATCAGCAAGTGCCAAAGTTCCTACCTTGGAATGCGTAGTTTCGCCAGTTCCAAGCTCTAGAACCTAAGCGTTAAACAGCTTTACGAGGGGTAAGGCAGTGCGAAATGGAAGTGCCGACTGATAACATTGGCGTTAGCGAAGCGGGACGAAGGGAGGCGCACTTTACGCTTTGTAGCAAGGCGATT
>JASJCJ010000022.1 GCA_030066045.1 Calothrix sp. MO_167.B12 | reverse complement strand
CTTCTAACACGCACTTGGGTTTGGCAACGTTAAACAGATGCAAGCCAAAGTCTTGGGAAAGGTCTTCACAAACCTTAATTCCCCGCACACTATTACCCTTAGCATCCAGTAAGGGTGAAAAGCAACCAATTCCTAATTTTCCGGGGACAACAGCCATAATTCCTCCCCCAACTCCACTTTTGGCTGGAATCCCTACCTTATATACCCACTCACCAGAATAATTATACATCCCACAGGTAAGCATGACACTAATCACATCTTGGACATAGCGCTCATCAAGTGCCCGTTCTCCCGTCACTGGATTAACCCCACCATTTGCCAGGGTTGCTGCTATCATCGCCAAATCTTTAGCATTAACTAGAACCGCACATTGCTGAAAGTACAGGTCTAAAGTTTCTTCAATTTTGTCGCTGACCATGTTAAAATTCAACATCAGGTATGCGATCGCTCGATTCCGATTTCCCGTTGATTTTTCCGACAAAAACACTGGGAAGTTAATATCATGTTCTCTTCCGGTGTAGCAACGGAACATATTTAGCAGTCGTTTCAGTCGTTCAGTTCCGTTTTTACCTTTGACTAAATCCGTAGTAGCGATCGCTCCTGAGTTTACCATAGGATTGTAGGGACGATTGGTTTTTTCGTCCAACATAATCGAATTAAAGGCTTCTGTTGTGGGTTCTACACTCACCTTACAATTAACTTCTTCTCGCCCACAATCATCCAAAGCTAAACCATATACCAAGGCTTTGGATATGGATTGGATGGTGAATAGTTTGTCAGTGTCGCCCACTTCAAATATTTGTCCATCCGTAGTGACTACACAAATACCAAACCAGTTAGGATTGGCTAAGGCTAGTTCGGGAATGTAGTCTGCAACCGCACCATCATTTAGGGTTTTGTATTTCTCATGGAGTTCATGGAGATAGGTGTGGAACCCAGAGTTAACAGATGCAATAGAACTAGTTAATGAATGTAAATCACCAGCGTCAACCATGCTATATTCACTGCTCCGAAAAACTTATCCAAACCTGATTAAACATTTTTTGTGGTAAACTCCAGTAGCAAAAATCAGGGGTGAAACTGTTCCCTGTTGCCTGTTGGCTACTCTCACCCAAAGACTTTTATAGCTAAGGCTACGCTATGCGAACAGCAAGCCCTACATAAGATAAATGTAGACTTATTCTAAGCATGGGTCAATGCCCCATACCATCTTTTCCACCAAAATTTTTAATTTTCCATATAACTTGCTCATATTCACCAACTATGAGCAAATTACGGTTAGTGAGATCCTCCCACACCATAACTCTGTTCTGTCACTCTGGGAAAATAAAAATAAAAGCCAAATTTTCAACTGTATATAAGTCGGGCATTTGAACGTTTATTTTTCAACAGAATGCCTGAAACCAAGATTTTTCGTAAATGTTCTATCAAGGCATGGTGGGAGCGTCTCGCTCCCTATTTCCAGGCAGGGAGCTTTCCGGCTCCCACTCCTTTAACCCTGCAAAGTGGGTGTGGTGAAGTACTAGTGTCCCATAAGTGTGATAGGTAAATAGGGTCTGCTGAATAACTATCAAACATTGATTTATCAATGCATAAGGGCTATTTTTTGGGGAATTAAGTGCAAGGGAATTAGGATTTTATGTTTAAAATTCTTGCATCTGTAATTTTTGATGATATTTTGAATAGAAACCCATAGGCTGAAACTATTGCCTATTCCCTATTCCCTATTCCCTACCCCCACCAAAAGAGTTTTTCAGCAAGCCCTAAACAATTGTAGTGGGAGCGTCTCGCTCCCTATTTTAAGAAAGCGGGCAAGATGCCCGCACTACAGCTGCCCTTCAAAATTAATGGGACAGAGTACTAAATTATTCTCTTTCAAAAGTGATAAAGGAGGGATAATCGCCAGATTTGGTGTGGGAGGATGTGACAGCCTTTAATGCCAACATTCCAGCCCCATAAGCTGGCTCATGCCGAGGATAAATCACTTTTGCCAAAGGAAACTGATGGGCAATAGATTTGACAAATCTTTCCCGTAACTTACACTTACCTTGCCACACGCTTCCTGTGGTAACTACTTCCACAACCTGACTCTGGTCAAAAATGCGATTAATAACTGTAGCAGTAGCTATTACCAACTCTGTGACGGCTTCATCAATAACACCATTGGCAACTTTATCCCCTGCAGTTGCCGCTTGATCGATAATTGGAGCCAAAGCGGCTATCTCTTTGACACCCCATCCCCGCCGATATACAACTTCTATTAGGTTTTCTATATTTTCCAAACCAAGATGCCGTTGGAAATCTTCTACCAAGCTAGTTGGTATCCCGCGTCCATCATGAGCTTTTAATGCCCCTTGCATACCGCAAACAGCAATTTTATAGGCACTGCCTTCATCTCCTAAGATATACCCCCAACCGCCGACTCGCTGGCTATTTCCTTGATGATTTCGCCCGAAAACCATAGAACCAGTCCCAGTTGCTACCACAATACCCACAGCATCACCAACTCCTCCGGTTAAAGCAATTAAAGCGTCATGACAAATCACAATACTAGATGGTTGCAATGCCCAAGTAATTGCCAACATAGATTTGCTATTTTGCAATTGGCTAACTATGGCTTTTACTATTTCAATATCCTCTGGACGGCCCACACCTGCCAAACCCAGACAAATTGCTACTAATTTGATCGTATTTGTGTACTTTAGTGCTGCTATTGCAGCCTTATGGATTGCAGATTGAATTTGTTTTTGGGCAGCTGCTATGCCAATACTTTGATAATTAGATGCCCCTGCTTCACCTGTTCCTAGTACTTTACCTGTATCGTCCATGAGGATACAAATAGTTTTGCTACCACCACCATCAATGCCCAAAACACAGCTCATATCATGTCCAGTTAAAGATTTATCACTAAGACTACATGGGTGTAGGGGTGTAGGGATATAAAGAGGTTTGGTGATTTTTGCACCATGTCCTAAATTATGGGTGATTTGCCGGACATCATCTAGAAATCCAACCCTAGTACTTGACCAAATTAATTGTCAAGAAGAGACGCACCAGACGCGGAGAGAGGGAGACGCACTCCTCCACCGACGTGGTGGAGGCTTGAGGTGCCCACCAATCGGGAGCCATCAAATCGCAGATTTTGATGGGGGACTGTTGACCCTTGGGGCTTATCGCCCCGGACACGGGGCACCGGACACAGAGCGCTCCGCCTCCCCGTGTCCCCATGTCCCCGCGTCCCCGCGTCATCCGGTTGAAGGGCAGCTGTAGTGCGGTTCCCAAAGCCCACTTCCTTACAGCAGGGAGCGAGACGCTCCCACTACAATTGTTTTACTCCTTAGAACTAATGTGGCGGAACACTAGGAGAGAAGTCGGGAATCTAAACACATAAGCAGTACTACTGGCTTTTTGCCCACTCTAAACATAACTGACGAAAACGATCGCCACGCACTTCAAAGTTAGGATATTGGTCAAAACTAGCACAAGCAGGTGATAGTAATACTACTGAGTCAGAATATTGTTTGCCTAGTTCTGCCGATCGCGGTATGGCTCTATCTAAGGTGTCTACAATTTCGTAGTTGCTATACCCCACCTCTTCCAGATATTGAGCAAAGTTAGATGCTGCATTGCCTATTAATAGTACGGCGGCGGCTTTGGCTTTTATCTTCGCCATCCAAGGGGCGCGATCGCCATCTTTTTCTTCTCCACCAGCAATTAAAATTACCGGACTGTCAACGGATGCTAAACCAACTTCCGCTGCATCATAGTTGGTAGCTTTACTATCGTTGATAAATTTTATACCATTCCAAGTACAAATATGTTCTAGGCGATGGGGAACGCCGGGAAATTCAGCTACGGCTTGGGAGATAGCCTCTTTGCCAATCCCTGCTAGTCTAGCTGCGGCTACGGACATGAGCAGGTTCTGCTGGTTGTGTTCTCCTACCATCCGCAATGCAGAGGTCTCCACAATTCTTTCATCTTCGGGTAGGGAGGCAATATTGGCAGTTTCCATTACCCAACCATCTGCAATATAAAAGCCTTTGTCACCAATTAAATTATCTTTCCCTTTCACACTAGTCCAGTAGGCATTAGCCCAATGACTCAAACCCAGTTTACTTAAATAAGGGTCATCGCCATTCATTACTTGTAACTGGGAACGATGCAACAGTTGAGCCTTAATATTATAGTAGTTATCTAAAGTTTTGTGACGACTGAGGTGATCGGGGGTGAATGTGGTCCAAATACCGATGCGTGGTGATAAGGAATTAGATGATTCTATTTGATAACTGCTCAGTTCTGCAATGATCCAATCGGGTGAGTTTTGGGTTGATTGCAAAGCGACTTCACAGGCAGCGTAGCCAATATTACCGCAAGCAGGGGCATTTAATCCTGCTGCTTGAAAAATTGCTGCGACTAAGGCAGTAGTAGTAGTTTTACCATTAGTTCCCGTAATTCCTACCCAGGGGATAGATTGTAAATGTCTCCATGCCAGTTCCATCTCGCCGATGGTTTCAAGACCCAATTCCCGTGCTTGGAGTAACACGGGCACATCCCAAGGAACACCAGGACTGGCAACGATTAATTGTGGTAAATCCGAGTCATGTAATTCTAGGGAATACCCCAGCTTTACCTGAATTTGTTCGGCACTAAGTAGTTGTTGCTGTTTCAGGAAGTTTTCGGAGGTGTTGCGTGCAGCGAATTTTTCCGCGTTAGCAGAGTCGCTCAACGTCACCTCCCAATCTTCCCTTCTCAACAGTCTTGCCGCAGCAACACCGGACTTTCCTAATCCAATTACATGAGCTTTGGACATAGACTGTAGCAAATATCCCTGGTTAAGCATTATCTATGGTAGCGTTTATTGGCATAAAATAACACTACTTTTTGTTGATTTAGGCTACAAATTTTTGACTATCGCTCCAAAATCGGCTAATACACGGCTGTGGTTACGCAGCAAACCCAATAAATACAGGCGGTTGCGTTGAATTGCGGGTTCAGGGTCCATGACTAAAACGCTTTCTGGCCCATCAAAAAAGTTACTGACGGTGGGTGCAATTTCTGTCAGGGCGGATACTAACTGTTGATAATTGCGAGATTGTTGTGCAGCTTGGGTTTGGGGTACTAATTTGACTATCCCTTCATAAAAAGCTGACTCGGAGGGCTTTTGGAACAGTTTTTTGTCAACTACCGCTTCTGGTTGTAGTTGGTTGGTATCTAAATCTCCTTGGGCTGCTAACCTGGTGGAACGGTTAACGGTTTCGTAGATTTGTTCTAAGGTACCATTTTGTCTGATATCCTGGAGGAAAATGGCGCGATCGCGGACATCTAGTAAGTCTTGTAATGCCCGTGCTGTATACTCTGGGTCATTTTCTCCTAGTACTGCATTCACCAGGTCATAGTCTATTTGCTTTTCGTCTTGTAGGAGGGTACGGATACGTTGCAGGAAAAATTCTTGTAGGGAGGCGAGTAATTGCCCTTTATCTTGATCATGGTCTGCCACGAAATCTGTGACTACTTGTTCTAATAATTGTTGTAAATTAATCCCTAAATTACCAGTCCAAGTAATATTTATCACCGCATTTGCTGCCCTTCTCAAGGCAAAGGGGTCAGAGGAGCCAGTGGGAATCATCCCCAAGCCAAAAATACTCACCAAAGTATCCAGCCTATCTGCCAAACCCACAACTTGACCAGTAATAGTTTGGGGAAGGATATCATCTGCGCCCCGTGGCAGGTAATGCTCAAATATTGCCTTGGCAACCGCTGACGGCTCGTCACAGGCTAGGGCATACTTTTCTCCCATCACCCCTTGTAATTCGGGAAATTCATACACCATTTGGGAAACCAAATCTGCCTTACATAGTAAAGCTGCCCGGTGGACATTATGGCTGTCATCGTCCCCTAGTTGTAATTGCTCGGCAATCAGAGCGGCAATTTTCGCCACCCGTCCCGCCTTATCTAGTACAGAGCCTAAATCTTCTTGGAAAGTCACCTTAGCTAACTCTGGTAAAAAGCTATCCAAGGGATTTTTTAAATCAGCCTCATAAAAGAATTGCCCATCTGCTAACCGGGCGCGGATTACCCGTTCATTACCCTTGGCAATGATATCGGCTTTCGCCGTGTCACCATTGGAAACCGTAATAAAGTAAGGGAGTAACTCCTGAGAGTTAGCATCTGTAAACACAGGGAAATAACGCTGGTGACTCACCATCACCGTAGTAATTACCTCCACGGGTAACTGTAAAAACTCTGACTCAAACTTACCCACCACCGCCGAGGGAGATTCCACCAAGTTAGTTACTTCTGCTAACAAATCTGGGTAAATTGTAGTACAACCATTTACCTGTTTCGCTGCTGCTTGGACTTGCTCTGTAATTATTGTTGCTCGTTCTTCCGTATTTACAATTACAGAGCCATGACGGAGAGTATCAACATAATCCGTCGCTTGGGCAATAGTAACCGATTCTGGATGTAAAATACGATGACCACAGGAAATGCGATCGCTACAAACTGTCTTAGAACCATTCACCAATTCTATCGGTAATACCTGGTCATCCAACAAAGTCACCAACCAGCGAATGGGACGAGAAAACCGCAAATCACCATCACCCCAACGCATCAACCGCTTACCTTCCAAACCAAAAATCCATTGGGGAACCAGTTCTGTCAGAATATCTGCAACCTGGCGGCCAGGAATTACTTTGTTAACAAATACAAACTCCCCTTTCTCCGTGGGGCGTACTGACAAGGCATCAATTTCCACACCTTGCTTTTTGGCAAAACCCTCAGCGGCTTTCGTGGGTTTACCATCCTTAAATGCAGCTTTGACAGGTGGTCCTTTCACCTCCTCTTCCCGATCCTCCTGCCGGGAAGGTAATCCGGTGATTAGCACCGCTAAACGGCGGGGAGTACCATAAACTTGTATATCTTCACTGTTGAGGTTATTATCTGCCAAACTGTGGGGAATGTGGGATTGCCACTGGGTAATGGCACTACTGAGAAAGCTTGCGGGTAACTCTTCTGTACCAACTTCTAATAGGAATGCGGGCATAGGACAAAATTGGAAAATATTAATTCAATTTATCAGTCAATTTCACCAGTTTACCTTGCCTATTGGTTAACAGATCCCCGACTTCTTGAAGGATGCTGCTGGCGAATAGTGGGTATTAACCCTGATTATGCTAAAAGCTAGGGATTACTGTCATAATTTGGGCTGGGTTTTTTCTGCCCCACTCCCCCACTCCCAAGAGGGTGATATCAAATCCGATAGCATCTGAATGATAAAAAACCGCAAAGACGCAAAGGACGCAAAGGAAGAGGAAGAGAGAGAGTAACTGAAATAATTCCGATACAAACGGAAACGATATGATACCTCTGATTCGCCATTGGTATCCTTGAAGAAGTCGGGGATCTAAACATTCGCGACTCGTCAAAGGTTGTATTACTTATTACTTATTACTTACTTCCAATACCATTACTGGAACTAACAATTGACCATCTGCTGATATTGCTTGTTTTCCCAAACCCAGAAAACAACCATCTTCCCCATATACCCGCAATATTCCCTCACCAATATCCCCATCCATAGGAATGCGTTGGCCTTGACACCATTTACGGGCAGGAATTGCTTCTAAAGTTATAGCAGATAGATGTTGTAGGGGAATATCAGGGGGAATGAGTTGAAACCTTCCAGCTTGTATTTGAGCCTCTAACTCCGTCAAATTAATACTGTTATCCAAGTGAAAACCACTACTCTCAGTGCGTTGCAAAGCTGCAAGGGTACCACCAGTATTTAATTTTATACCCAAATCCCGAGCGATCGCTCGAATATATGTACCCGCACCACAGGCGATGGCAATATCTAATTCGGGAAAATCTCCTGTCCGCCAATCTAAAATTTCTAGATTCAAAATTTCTACGATTCTTGTGGGAACTTCTACTACTTCACCTTTCCGCGCTAAATCGTACAATCGTTTACCCTGGACTTGAATGGCACTGTAACGGGGTGGAATTTGCTCTATTTTACCTGTGAATTGAGCTAATGCAGTTTCCACCATCGCGAAAGTTAATCCCGTTACTGGCTGTTGAGAAATCACTTCTCCTTGTAAATCATCCGTAGCCGTACTTACTCCCAAGCGGATTGTGGCTTTGTATGCTTTATTGCCTGGGAGATATTGTAATAAGCGAGTTGCTCTCCCTACGGCAATGGGTAACACTCCAGTTGCTGCCGGATCTAAAGTACCGGCGTGTCCCACGCGCTTGATTCGTAAGAGTTTTCGCGTTTTGGCTACACAGTCATGGGAAGTCCAACCAAAGGATTTATCGAGATTTAAGAAGCCTTGCATGGGATATGGGTAATAGGAGGGAAGGAGAGAAGGAGTGAGGGAGGGAAGGAGTGAAGGAGGGAAGGAGGGATGAATTCAGGGAGCATCCCAAATATTTTACAGGGATTTTCAGGTAAATAGACCACACCGTAGGGGTTTAGCATTGCTAAACCCCTACATGAAGATGTGGTTCAAATAGATGAAAACTGCTGTAATTTGTAGTGTGGGCATCTTGACTGCTTTTTATATTGCCCGCTTTGTATATGTAGTGCGGGCATCTTGACTGCTTTGTATATTGCCCGCTCTGTATATTACCCGCTTTGTATATTAAGGGAGCTTTCCGGCTCCCACTACCAGATATTTTTGAAGAATTGGGATGCTCCCTGAATTAAAGAATCCTACCTCTTTCACCTCGCAATTATAAATATTTTCTAAATATGTAGAGCCAATTGATAAATTGCATCTACACATAGATATCAGGGCATATGAATAGCAAGGCTTTCATAACGTCACTGGCATCGCTACATAACACATAAAATTTAGTATGATGTTACCAGAAACAGAGCGAGAAATCAGGATAGAATTTTTAGGGACAGCTACTGAGTATCTAAATAATCTGGAAAAGATATTATTGGGAATTAATGATGACGTTGGCGCAATACCGGATAAAATCAATGTAATACTACGAATTCTTCATTTTCTTCAAGATAGTGGGGGTATGCCAGAATTTCGGATGTTAGGGGATCTAGCTTACCGTTTAGAAGATGCTTTTCAAGTATTGAAAGGTAGAAAATACCAGCAAAAAATCGATTCAGATTTGCATAATTTATTACTATCAACCCTAGATTGGTTACGTCATATCCTAGAATTAATTGCAGCAAAATCTCTGATTGATGAGCATTGGTTGGCAACGTTCTGTTACCCACTATTTGAAGAATTATACAAAGGTTTAGATCAACCAGACCCAGAAGATATTGCTAGTATAGTTACTCCTAAAAAAACATCCCAAAATATTATACATTTAGTATTTAAGACGGAAGTAGAGAAAAGTTTACAATCCTTGGACAACTTATTGTTCAATTATGATGGCTCTCTATTACAGAAAATGGCGATCGCTACAGCAACTGAATTAGCTGGCTTGGGAGAAATGCTAGATATGCCGGTTTTTACCCAAATTTGTCAATCAATTAGGCAACAATTGATACTGGCTTCTTCAGAAGAATCTGTGATCGATACAACTCATTTAGCCTTAGAAGCATGGCGGCGATCGCAATTATTAATACTGAACCAAAGAAGTGGGGAGTTACCATCAGTGATTCACCAGTATTTTCATTTAAGCAAAATTAGGGTGTAGGGAGAGAAAGAGGTTTAATATTTCTGTACCATGTCCTAAATTATGGGTGATTTGCTGCACATCATAATAATCTCACATATTGGCAGCATCCCAAATATTAAATATTGTAGTGCGAGCCGGAAAGCTCGCTTCCTTACAACAGGGAGGGAGACGCTCCCACTACAATTGTTTACTTGTCAGAACTAATGCAATGAACTACTACTGGACTGACACGCCTAAAAATGTAGGTTGGGTTGAGCGATAGGGAAACCCAACAAAGCTTTACTGGTGTTGGGTTACTCTGCTCCAAGCCGCTGTTGCGCCTACATTCTTCAACCCAACCTACATCTATTGCACTATTTTAGCTGTGTCAATCCACTACAGTATTAACCAGGACGACAACCACCGAGGATAGACTGCATATTCACCACTGCACCAATCACAATGATTGCAGGTGCTTCAAACCCCTTATCTTGCACCTCCTGGATAATTGTTCCCAACTGACCAATCAGTTCCTCCTGTTGGGATTGGGTGCCCCAACGTATCAGTGCAATGGGAGTATCTAAACTCAAACCAGCTGAGCTTAACTGCTCCACAATATGCGGCAGGTTGTGAATACCCATATAAATGACAATGGTTTGGGAACCACGGGCGATCGCTTGCCAATCAACTACGGGATTATACTTGCCTACTGCTTCATGCCCAGTAACAAAAGTAACTGATGAGCTATGAGAACGGTGGGTTAAAGGTATACCTGCATAGGCAGGAGCAGCAACCCCAGAAGTAATTCCCGGCACAACTTCCACTGATACCCCAGCTGTAATTAATGCTTCCATTTCTTCTCCCCCACGACCAAAAATAAATGGATCGCCCCCCTTCAGGCGCACCACAATTGCATGGGTTTGAGCCTTCTCAACCATTAATTGGTTAGTTTCCGACTGTATGAGAGAATGTCTTCCCCGACGCTTACCAGCATCAATCTTTTCTGCTTGGGGATTGATCATTGCCAAAATCGGCGGACTCACCAAAGCATCATAAATCACCACATCTGCACATTCTAATAATCCCTTCCCCTTAAGAGTCATTAACCCCGGATCTCCAGGTCCCGCACCAACTAAATAAACCTTACCCAAAAACTTGTCCTTCTGTTGTTCTGAGCCACTCCGCGCTATAAATAGACGCGGGTTCTAGAAGTTGGATATAGCTTGTCACCCGGTTCTATGTGCATAGAACAGCTATCTGGCTATACTTTTCTAGCTCTTAGGAGAACCGCTCTACCGACAACCAGGATTCGGACTTTCAGACTTGCTTACTCGTTTCGCAGTTTAAATCAACGTCTCTATACCTCCATTTAGAACGGCTCCGTCCTTGGGATAAACCCTGTATAAAGACTTTCCTGATACTTTACCCAATCAATATCCCAGTACTTTCAACCGTGGACTTATGGGCAATTTCTTTTTGGCTTAAAGCCTGCAAAAATTATATCACTTCACAGCAGATAAATCTGCCCGTGTCGCATTTCCACCCCGATATAAATAACACCGCTACATCAATTCATTTAATTTCTTGACCAAAAAATAAAAGGATACAAGCCCCCGGATTTATCCGTGGAAAGGAAAAAAGTGTTTTCCTTATTTCAAGCCCCTCGATTTATCGATGGGGTAACTGATAACTGATAACTGAAATGACATAGCGGTTTCGGGGCTACCATGCTCCCAAGTATTTTTAGGTGTGGGCTTCATCTAATATTACATTCCCAATCAAATCGGCTAAATCTGCATTAACTGCCAAAGTTTGAGCTAAATGCAAATTTACTCCAGGAAATTGTAATTTTAACCCTTCCATTGACTGAGCGATCGCATCTGTGATGCCGCCGGGAAATAGAAAGTATGGTAAAATACCGATATCTCTATGCCCTCTAACAGCTAACTCCCTTACTCGCTCCTCCAAACTAGGAGCCACAGCCCAATAAGCATTAATTATACCCATATCGGTTGCGATCGCTTCAATTTGTTGTAAAGCTCCACGACGACGGCTACCATGAGCTAATAAAATCCATACATCCACCTGCATCCCAACCATCTGTTGAGCTATTAACCACCTCATACCGGGGTTAGAACCTAAATATGGTTGTAAATCAACCTCGATTTCTCCACCCAAAGTCTGTTGTGCTTGAGTTACTTCCCTAGGAATATCTTCCATGACATGTACCCCTGGTAATAAAAATAGGGGTAATATCTTCACACGGCGACATCCTCCATTGACAACCGATTGAGCAAACAATCTAATTTGCTCTTGTAAAGGCTGGGAAGACAACTCTAAAAATGCTGTACCTATACATACATCACATATAGTTTTAGTGGCAGCAGCTACACCCATTCCTTCCCTATGTAGCTGGAGACTTTTGTCAATTAATTTACTTTGCACCCTTTTCTTTACCAACCTTGCCAATTGGTGCATAGCTATTTCTGGGCGTGGATCGCGGCTACCGTGGGATACTAGCAAATAAGCAGTTGGCATTTTAGTTATTGGCGAACAGTTACTCCGAATACCATTTTAAAAAAAGAATGGGACAGATTAATATTGAATTTTTAATTCAGTGATATCTCTGAGAGTAATGTATTTAAATATATTCAGAGCAAAAAGGGTTTGAAAACTGCGATCGCATCATTTATGATTGACTTAATTTCATCATCAAATATACTAAGTAACTGGGTAAAATAAAATACAAAATCTCAACCCGTCTGACAACATCCCTCTCCTTAATAAGGAGAGGGATGGGGGTGAGGTTCTTTCTATCTTACATTTAATTATGCCTACCTACTTAAACTACATTGTCAAGCTAGTCCCTCACGGAAAAATCCCACAATCAAGCCATGAAAATGCTTTGTTCCCAACTCCTCAAGGGCGCACGCAATGCGCCCCTACTCCGAACTCCCTATTTTCAAGCTAGTCCCTCATAGGAAAATCCCACAATCAAGCATGAAAATATCTTGAATGCGGCTCCCACAGCTAAGCTGTCAACCATCAACTAACAACTAACAACTAACAACTATTAAGAGTTATAAGTCTTTAACTGGACATGATATGAGTCCCTGCCGGCAAAACGATACACATTTGTTTTAGTTTACTTCCCGTAGTGTATATCCGCTCTGCGGCTATACATAATCGTCGCCATCACACATCATAATAATTAAAAACTCCAACTTTCAACATGGATGAACTTTAGTTAATTCTTTTTCAATAGCTGCAGTGAGATCGATCAGATTTATCGGTTTTACAAGATATTGGCTAGCTCCTAAATTCATAGCGTGTTCTCGATCAGATTTAAACGCAAATGCAGATACAACAATAATAGGGATACAAGAGAAATTAGGTTGTTGCTTGATTGATTCCAAAAGGGAATAACCATCAATATCTGGTAATTTCAGGTCTAATAGAATTAAATGTGGTTGAAATTTCATTATAGTTTTAAAGAAATTTCTCCCTGCTGACAAGGATTCAATCTCGTATCCCAAGTGAGTTAGATAATCATTCAGCAGCATTCTATTGACATCATTATCTTCAACTAGCAATATTTTTTTTGCTGATGGAGAAGATAATCGCCGATATGTATTCAGTAGATTTGCCGTCATTTTACCTACTTTCCTAGGTTAAAAATCAACAATTAATTTTATTTAAATTCATCAAAATACAAAATAACTTTTGCAGAAGCTTTTAATTGATATAAGAATTAATAATATGATAGACATTTATTTGTATTTAAATATATAATTTTAAGACTCATATTTGATTTTAAAAAAAACGAGCGTACACTGTCTGTTCCCTGTTAAGATTTAAGAGTTCTCTAGCATCACGAGTAATTTCAAGAATCAAACCAGATTCCTATTGATAAAGGTTAATGTTTATGAGTCAATTCATATATTATCCGAAAATGTAAATTTAAGCAAAAATTAAGCTTTGATCGCAAAAGATTTATTTTTTGTGGCGTGCAGTTATGGGATAGTTCAACTCACGTTCTCAGAATTTTGGGTTGTGAGGCTGTGATATGTATCTATGCCTCTAATATCAAATCCAGTTGAACAGTTGTTATTGGGTTGCAAAACTGATCCTAGAACACCGATTCAGTAATGCCAACAATGCAAAAATTCCTGGTTAGGTGAATAGTAGTTAATTATCAGAAGCGGATTGAAGTTGGAGTAAACGACATTGAGTACCCCCAATAAAAGATATTTTCAATGGTGGCGATATCGTATAGCAATCTTAGCTAGCATAGTTGTGGTTGTGCCATTGGGATATGGGATTCGATTCTCTTCGTGGCTCGGTTCACCTTGGTTGCATGATGCTTTGGGAAGTCTAGCCTACGAAATATTTTGGATCTTACTGGTTACTTTGTTTATACCCAAAAAGCCAATAACATGGATTGCTGTGGGAGTTTGTCTATTTACTTGTGTCATAGAGTTTCTGCAATTATGGCAAACTCCATTTTTGCAAATGCTTCGTTCTACTTTACCAGGGAGACTTATTTTAGGCAACTCATTTACATGGTTAGATTTCCCACCATACTTCCTTGGTAGCTTTCTGGGTTGGTTGTGGGTGCGATTGCTACATTTCTATTTTGTGACAAAATGCGATCGCAATCTGAGAAAATCTGTGTAGGAACATCCCTAACCATAATTCAATCACTCCCAAGAGATGATAATCTCCACCTAATCAAGTTGAACGTAGTTCAATAGTTAAACTTACAGTTGGAGATTTGAGGCAGTGATTTTATGAGAAAGCTGTATTTCTTAGTTCCTGGAACCGATGGTAAATTTGCTTGTGGTGGATTGTGGGCGGAATTAAAAACCCTAGAACTTGCCAAACAAGTTTGTAGTGCGGATGTTGTTACTTATCGTCAGCGAGAGCCAGACAAGCTATTTTTAGATGATTTACTCCAGAAAACAAATCTAGATGATCAGATTTTTGTCATTAGTTGGGGATTTGACGTTCCTAAGCTCTCTGCCAAGCTGAAGTCTTGTAATGTAGTTTATCACGCCCATACAGCAGGCTATGGTTTTAGTTTGCCAGCAAGCATCCCCATTATTACGGTAAGTCGCAACACCATGGGATATTGGGGACAAAAATCACCCAATTCCTTAATTTATTATTTACCCAATCAAATTTCTGATGAATTTCATAATTACCACCAAGAACGAGATATTGATGTTTTAGTTTTAGCCAGAAAATCCTCTGAATATTTAATTGAGCAATTAGTTCCAGAGTTACAACAACGCTGCAATGTCTTTGTTGTTAATTCTTATATAGATGATCTCCCAGGTTTATTCAATCGGGCAAAAATTTATCTCTATGATTCTGCTGAATACTGGGCACAAAGGGGAGTGAGTGAGGGTTTTGGCTTACAACCCTTAGAAGCTATGGCTTGTGGTTGTCAAGTTTTTTCTAGTATAAATGGTGGACTTTCTGATTATTTAGATCCGGGATTTAATTGTTATAAGATTGCCGCATATTCTCAAGAATTTGATATTCAGCGCATTTTCAAAGTTTTAGATAATTGGCAAAGTATAATATTACCAGAAGCCTTATTAGGAGAATATCGCGCTCCCAGTATTATTTCTAAATTACAATTAATTCTAGATGAGTTAAATCTTTTCTTTGATAGTAATACGAATAAAATTCATCCAATTAGGGAACTGACTCACATTCGGCTAGCACAATTGAAGTTTAAAAGTACAGTCAGTAAAATTACTCGGAAATATTTCCTCAAGTAATATCAATTCAAATAATGTTTGCTATACATATGGCACTACGCGCAAGTAATAAGTAATAAGTAATAAGTAATAAGTAATAAGTTTACTGTTCATAGGTTTGCTGCATTCAACAATGTCCGCGCCCTAATTGCGTAGTGCTATACATTTCGTCAGGGCACGGCATCCACAAGATTTTGGTGTAAAAATTATCATTCTGATGCCGTGCCCCTACCCTTGTGTCCTATCCTTTTTGCCAATTCTCCAACCAATCCTAATTCCCGGAGTTTAAACTTTACAGCTTCTCTGAAAATTTTACTATCCGCCCAGTGAGACTTTAAATTGGCGGACAAATCATCATATGCAGCATCCAAGGTTTGTCCAATCTCATCGCCACTGATCCAGTCTACCTCGACTATTGCCTCTGCTAAACCTTGGAGATAAGCTTGAGAGTTATCATCACTCTCTAGCACTTCCTCCCATAGCTTTTCAGGTTCAGCAATACCCAGTGCTGCGGCTATATGGTGTAGATGTTCGGTAGTAAACTCATTTGGATATTCTTTTTTTAAGAACTCAATTTGGGATTTGAAATCTCTTTCCAAATCTTGGGATGATCTCAGATATCCTTTAATTTGAAGCAAAGCTACAGAAAATTTTCTGTTCATTTATTTTTGTGATGCAATCAAACACAACAGATAGTAGTTCGTATGAGGGTATAAATTAAGTATCCTACAATAGTAAATACTAATAAGTTACGCAGAATATTATTAGATTTAAGATGAAATAAAATATAAAACCTCACCCTGTCCTGTCGGACATCCCTCTCCTTATTAAGGAGAGGGAAGCAGAAGTAAGGAGGAACAAAAAGAGGTAAAAATCAGGAAGGAGGGGAAAAGAAACAGAAAAAATTTTACATAATCAAAAGCGAAGGTGAGGAGCAATTCCATTACTCCTATTTATTTACTTTCGCCAAGCTGATAGCTGGCGATAGGTTTTGCGAACAATATCTAAAACTGGGTAAGGTACTCCTATTCCCAGGGGATAGAATATGGGCAAGTAGAGCCAATAGTAGGCTATTTTTAAGTGATTCCACTTGTAACATCCCTCTTTGTGAAGAAAATCTGATACATCTACCACGAGTCCTTTACCTTGGTGCATCATCACATTACGTCCGTGGATATCATGGGGACAAAGACCACGATTGCGGGCATAATCTAAAGCAGCATCAATATCTCGAATCACCCGTGGTGGAATACGTATACCAAAGTGCATACAGTCATAAAGGGTATTTCCATAAAGACGTTTCAATACGAGAAAACTTTCTTGGGCATATAAACACTCAGAAAAAGCTGGATGGGAACCCAAACGTTTATATACTTCCAACTCCTCGTCAAAACCCGGTCTTCCAGGTGCATAAATTTTTACTACTCTATCTGGATAATCGGGATGATATACCACCGCAGCATAGTTCCCTTGACCAAGTAATTGCCAAGGTTCGGGAAGATGGTGTACTTCTACCGGATTGTGGGGATCTATGCTTTCGATGTGGATTTGAGGAAGTAGCTGTTTATGGATGTTTTCAATCAAGGAATTTATATGTAATTTATCCATCGGGATAAATATCGACTAAGGTGGCATATTAACCACAATAAATTATCACTACAAAATTGGGGATAGCAAAAATATTCCCAGCCATCCCAGAAAAAAACGCTGTATTCCTGATTAGTTCTGGATCATAGATTATTTATCTTTCGCAGTTGAAGCTATGTTGAGCCAATTGTATACTTTTGTGAATTTATATCAATCCTTGTAATTCTTAAGATTGTCTTAAGAATTGTGGTTTAATATCATATTATGTGTTGCCTAGGAATATCATCCTGGGAACTCAAGTAAAGAGCGATGCTCCTGGGGAGCCGCTATGCCAATGCACTGGAGGTTTATCCTGATGAATTCTTCTACACTACGTCAACTATGGTCTTTGATTGAAGAAACTCAAAATAGTACTCTTCTCAAGTTTGGTGATGCGGAACTAGTACAGCAGTTACTCGGGCAACTACAAAGTAAGACTATTCTCAGTGGGGAAGAAGTGAGCACTATGAATAGCTACTTGAATTCCAAGGTTTCATTGATTCGGGATTTAGCTCAGGCTGGTTTAGTTTAGGAGGGGTTGAAGGTTGATGTTTCTAGAGCAGCAAGCCCTAGTTAGAGGGTAATGCTTGCCCAAGAAACTGAAATAATCTTGAGGATTGCGAGCAAACAGTAATTGGTATCAATTCCCTCGATTTATCGATAGGGAAACTGATAACTGGAATGACGAAAGCATAATTGTTCGATACAGGTTGGTAGTGCTTTCGTTTATAGAGATTTGCATCGCATTAAAAATTTTATGGATGGGTTCAAAGCAGTGAGCGATCGCAACTAGGTATGTGGTAATTTATAATGATGTGCGATCGCTTCTGTAATCTAGGACTTACGCAATTGTCACAATGGGTGGTTGGTGCGTGAGGTTAGAAGTATGAAATTTCTTGGTATTGATTTAGGCTGGAAATCTCAACCTAGCGGACTCTGCTACCTGAAATTAATTGATGAAAAACTACAAATTATTGACCTCAGTCGCCAAGAATTAATTGTAGATGTCCTCACTTGGGTAGATAACTGCATTCAATCACAGGAAGCAGGAATTATCGCAGTAGATGCACCTACCCTCATCCCCAACAAAACAGGGAGTCGTTTAGCCGACAAACTCACCCATAAACACTTTGGTAAATACCATGCTGGTTGTTATCCAGCGAATCAAAATCTACCCTTTGCAGAACGTACCATTAACTTTGGCTTAGAATTAGAATCCCGTGGTTTTGTTCATGCACCCACTATGGAACCGCAAAAGCTTGGTAGGTATCAAATCGAAGTATTTCCCCACCCTGCGATGGTGCATCTTTTCGATTTGCAACGCATACTCAAGTATAAAAAAGGACGCATCCAAGAGCGTCAACAGGAATTATTGAAACTATACAATTACATTACCGATATTCTTCCCCATCTCGAACCGGGTTTAAATCTTAATTCTCCAGCACAAGCACAAACATCAGGGCTTTTTGGAATTGAATTTTTCTCTTCATCTCCCACTGGTGCAGAACTCAAAGCTGCTGAAGATAAGTTAGATAGCCTCATCTGTGCTTACGTTGCAGCTTATTGGTGGTATTGGGGAGAACAACGCAATCTAGTATTGGGAGACGGTAGTACTGGCTATATTGTTATCCCCTGTAGGGTGAGTGAGGGAGTGATGGAGTGAGGGAATGAGGGAGTGATGGAGTGATGGAGTGATGGAGTGAGGGAGTGAGGGAGTGAGGGAGTGAGGGAGTGTAGACGCGCAGCGTCTACAGTTGTGAGAATATAGCACTACGTCTTCAGGTTAGCCCCCCACGAGAAAATCCCACAAACAAGGATGAAAATGCTTTGTGAATAACTTCTCACGGGCGCACGCAATGCGCCCCTACTCCGAACTCCCTATTTTCTAGCTAGGACGCACTTCTCATTGGTAAAATTATTTTCATAAATTATCTAAACATTACAAAAATAAACTTTTTTACAATACTCTTTGGCTTCTCTTTCCAATTGTTCAATTTCACTTTTCCATCGCTTAAGTTTATATTCTCGTTCTTGTAATTCTTGTTCTGTAGGGATTTGATAAGGTTTTGTGCCAGGGTTAAGAACAATTCCCTGATTTGATAACCATTGACGACAAAAGTATTGCCAAAGGAATGTATGATCATGTCTATCCCCACCTAAACAACGAATTTGCTTGACAGATAGTTTGGATTGACCAAACAGTAACTGCTGATTGGTGGAATTATTAGTGAATAGACGAGTTTCACTACCTCTACCTCGAAAGAATTCCGCTACCAACCATTCACCAAAATCGAAAATACAAATTTCTGTGGGATCGCTACCATCATTTTCTAATATATCCACATCCCCATTAAACCGATTTCCAATAGCCTTGAGTGAGCTTTGGGGTAATAAAATGCGAATACGTTGAAAGCGGTTACTATAATTAGCCCAAAATTTTTTACGACTACGTAGTTGTCTATCCTCCCAATTTTGCAAATCAAGCCTATGCAATATTAAATCTACTAACTTTTGAAAATCACCATAGTTAACAGCACCTATCCACTCTCTAAGTTTTTGTCTTGCTGCTTCTGAGAGTCGATACCACTTATCACCACTATGATAGTTTTGTCTTACCCAATCAATAATTTGTGGATGTTGAATAACTATATTATTTGAAATGTGAGTCAGTAAATGATTGACAGCATTTACCTGTTGTTCGAGTGACATTTCATTTAAACAGCGTAAAAACCAGGATACTTTTTGTTGATTTATAAAACTAAGACTAGAAAAATACGGAGAAATATATTCTGGAAATAGTTTTAGTTTGGGAACCCATACAGGTAAATCATTCCCAATTGTTTCGATGAATTCAAGGTAGCTTAAATTCTGTTGGCAAGCAATTTCTGCTAATTTAGAGCCTGAATCTTTGCTGACTATTGCTTGTACAACTTTGATAACTAGCAAATTACTCATTTCCAAAGAGTTTGCTAGTACATCAAAAGATGTAGTGATGGATTCAGAAAGTGAATTTTCTTGTGTTTCAATATCCTGAAGAACTAAACGCCACAACAGTATATGTCTTAACCAAACATTATTTATAGCTGTCTCCCAAATTAATTCTGATGTTTTTCTAGAAATATGAAAGTTTTTTCCATCCCACTTACCTTTGACATTTATACAGTAAATCCACTCTAATTTTGTGATTTTTTCAGCATTACCCTGCTTGATTGATTGTATTACTCTGTCAACAGTTGGTAGAGGAATTTGTAAATTTGGTAGTTTTTTCTGAAGTGCGATTAGTTTGTCTGGAAGATACTCTTTAGAATCTTGTTGTGAAGGAATGGGAAACTCAAAAGTCATTATTTTTTCTCTCTTAAAGGGGAATTATGGCGATGTTTTTTCGCAAATTCATCACCGCTAAAGCGCAAGCGGAAAATAACTTTGCGATCACTTGGATTGTCACGGGTTTTATCAGCTTCAACTTCTCCACGTCCTGCTGCTAATATTTTTTCACGCAAAGCATTTTTTGTCGGAAAGTTGATTTCTTCAAAAATGAATTTTGATACTGATGATGACCTTAAAACGCTAAGTTTTAGGTTACTTATATCATCCCCATCAGAACTGGTATGACCTTCAATGACTACCCGGTTAATTTCTCTTTCAAATTCCGGTTTCGAGAAAAGTACCCCACTATAAGTAGGAATAAATCGACGAAGAAAATTTTTACCTGCTGGTTTAAGTTCTGTACTACCACTCTCAAAAAGTATGGAATCTCTAATGCTGATATCTCCAGTTTCTGGATTGACTTTGGCATCAATATTTTTACTTTTAAATTCTTCCTCAATGTTGCCTATAACTATCCTTTTAGGTGCATCTTTCTCTGCTAGCTGAAGGAGTGTAGTAATAAATAGTAGTGCAAAGAACATTAACAACCCTGACATCAGGTCACTAATAGATAGATAGGTACTTGAATCTTCATCATCAATAATTTCCGTTTCTATTTCATTGCTCATGAAATTATCCATTATTTTGTCTCCCGTTACCATTTTGATTAATTTCTACTAATACTTCTGCTGTATGCAGCAATTTGCTACAAACTTGACTCATAGAATTATCAGCTTCTTTAAAGAAGTGTTTTTGTGAGTCATCAAAATGATTTATCCAAGCTTCTAAACTCTCTTGAAATGTAGAAGTTAATTGTCCATATTCTTGCTTAACAGCTAGTGTTTGCTCACCGATTCCACGAGAAAGTTCCTGCATTTGTTGCCAACGTTCAGTAGAATTTAATCCGGTAGCAATGGCAAGTTTATTTACATCTCTCGCCGTTTTGCTAATTGTAGTCATGCTGTTGTTTACCTGTTCAGATAACTGACTACGTCGCTGATATTCTTCTTGAAAGACATTATCCAGTCTTGTGACTACCTCAGATAAACCATTTCGTTGTTCACCTAAAGATTCTTCCAAGAGATCATTTTGTTTATCAAAGAAGTTTTGTAGATTGCTTTGATATTCCTCTCTGAATTGTGTTAAATCTTCCTGTACAGTTTCACGGGTATGTTGTAGTGTTTGGTCAATATTTCCTAAAGTGACCAGAAGATTCTCTCTAGCATCATTCATTAGTCCAGAAGCTTCTTGCCCAACTGTTTGTAATGTACCTGTTTGTTCTTTAAATGCTGCATTTGCTTGACTGAGAATATGGATAATTCCTGTCCGTGTGGATTGAAGAGTTTGTTGTTCTATTTCTGCCCGTTCTTGTAGTGCTTTTTGAAGTTCTTTCCTAATCCCTCGGAAAGTATTAGCTGCATTTTCAGCACTATCTACAAAAGCAGTTCGTTGTTTTTCCATACCATTGATACTTTGGTTAAAGAAATCCTGTAACTGTGCAGTATAGTTATCTCGAAATTTTTCTAACTGCTGTTGCATAGTATGGTTTGTATTTTGCAACATTCCATTCATTTGTTGCATACCTTCCATTAGTTCTTTTCGGGATGTGTGCATCAATTGGGAAGCTTCTTGTCCAACTGTCTGTAATGTACCTGTTTGTTGTTGAAATGCTGTATTTGCTTGAGTGAGAATTTGGATAATTCCTGCTCGTGTGGATTGAAGAATTTGTTGTTCTATTTCCGCTCGTTCTTGTAGTGCTTGTTGAAGTTTTTCCTTGATACCTAGGAAGGTATTCGCTGCATTCTCTGCACTAGCTTTAAAAGCTGTGCGTTGTGCTTTCATTCCCTCAATACTTTGACTGACTGCATTATTTATTGCTTCACCAGTTTGTTCTAATACTCCTCTGGTATCAGTTTGAAAATCCCTCAATGTCTGTTGTAAATCTCCAGAAAATTCTTGCAATCTTACTAAAGTGGTTGTTTGAAAATTCTGAATTGTCTCAATAGAACTTGCCAAACTTTGGGAAATACCCCCAAGTTCTTGATGGAGAATCTGCACAGCTTGGGAAGCTTCTCTTGTTAAAATTGCACTTTCGTCTAATCTCTGAGTAACTGGTTCAATTACCTCTACTCGTAAATCTTGAATTAGTTGTTGTAAAATTTGTTGTCCCTGATTTTCTTGAATTTCCCGTAGTCTTTGCTGCTCTTGTAAAATTGCTCTTATGTTTTCTCCTACAGCATTACCAATATCTTTAGCACTGGGTGAATTTAGATTTGTCAGTTGATTTGCTACTTTGTTAATTGCTTGTGCTAATTCGCGGTTGTCATTGTCTATTGTCTCAGGGGACGCGATGTCATCTAATTTGTCACGTAGGTTATCCCGTCGCTTTTGACGTACCAAATCTGTCACAAATAGAAATACCGTAAAAAAGCTACCAGAACCAAGTCCCATTAAGGAAGTAGAGAAAGCAGTTCTCATACCCATTAACAATTCCTTACTGGAAGCCATAAGTTCTGCGGAACTTCTAGTATCCAAAGTAATTCCTTGTAGTCCCTCTTGTATTCCGTAGAAAGTACCCAAAACACCAATGGCTGTACACAAAGTACTCACAAATCTTAGGGAATTACGAGGGACTGGACGTGATAAAACATATGGATACTTAATTAGTACAAATTCATTATTATGATTAGCTCTGAAATGCTTCCTTTTCCATTTACGAATTCTTGGAGACTCTGTTTGATTGTTTCTATCTCTTCTTAGACTGTTTATCCCTTGCGATTCAGTCTGGCAATATTGGAATACTAAAATAATCTCAATTGTAACGGAAATAAATACAAGTATGGCAATTGCCAAGTGAAAAGCAGTATTATCCCAAACTTTTAAAAATCCCATACCACACCCTTTTTTATTCTTCTATAAATTGCTGTAATTCTTTTTCTGCTAAAACCTCTTTTGCAAGCCGGACAGGTAAATGATCCGCATCACGCCAATCTCCAATGGGTTCCCGGAGGAGTAAACCGTATAATGGCTCACTTGCATTAGCTTCTTTGTCGAGAGCCAGATAAACCCTTGTTGGTGCATAGCTTTGCAACAGACGTACCTGCAAACAGGTTTTTAAATCCCTTGCAGAAGTAGACAAAGGAGAATCTTCCCCAAAGAGTTCGCTCGCTGACTTCCAAGCATGGTTGACTGCTTTAATTTCCTTGACAAGCTGTTCAATGGAGGAATTCAGTAATTCCCTGATATTACTCATTTAATTTGTAAAAAAAAACACATTGAGTCTAGTGTTAATATTCCCGAAAAATGAAGTTTTCTAACAATCAGGAAACAACAAAGCCGATTTATTACACATTGTTAAAAGACACAGGACTTACGCAATTGTCACAATCGGTGATTGGTGCGTGAGATTACAAGTCTGATGACTACGTTTAAATATTCTCGCAGCGTCACGCAACGGCAATAATGCGGGCAGAAAATCTACACCGCATTTTGCCTCCCCTACAGAAAAAATATGCCAGTTGCGTAAGTCCTAAAGACAATCAATATTCACGAACCCCTGTGATGTATAGGAGTTGAGATTCAAAAATATTACGTACTGGGAGCTGGAAACCTCCCTTAATATGTGACGCGGGCTTTCCTGACCACACTACAATATTTAATATTTGGGATGTTCCCTCACTCCTACTCTGCGAGAAGCTGCTACCGCGTCTATACTCCAGGGCGCAAGCCTTGCGCCCCTACTACTTCACTATGCCCAAGCAATCAGCCTGGGTTCATAGGGATTGGCAAGATATTTATTTTTTGGCAGTATCCGTAAAGATAAACCCTGTAAACCAGAGGTGGTGTAGGTAATGTCAACCGTGTAAACACTTGATCCTTGTGTATCCTTACCTTGGTAATCCATGACCACTGGTATGGCATTGATAATATCACCATTGGCATCGATCGCACCTTGATATATTTCTACTTGTAGGTCATCGTTGGTTAAAGTGGCCAAATCCAGGGTTGCTTTAACGGTAACGGTTTGATTAACTTCAATGTCTGTATCTGAGGAGACATCAATGTCTTTAATTTTGATGTTATACCAATGGTCTTTCAGATTGGCTTTCCAAGCTGCTAATTCTTTGGCTGGTGCATATTTATCCTTGGTTAGGGTATAGTAGCGATCGCTAGCTGGAAAGTATGCCCGTTGGGCGTATTCGCTTAACATCCGCGAGGTGTTGAAGAAGGGACAATTGAGGCGAATGGCATTCTTCATTTTAGCAATCCAATTTCTGGGTAAGCTATCGGCATCGCGATCGTAAAATAGGGGGACAACTTCTTTTTCTAGTAAGTCATAAAGGGCATTTGCTTCTACCTCATCTTGGTAATTGGGATCGTCATAAATTTCCCCATTTCCAATTGCCCAACCAGTGTTGACATGATCCGCTTCATCCCACCAACCATCTAAAACACTTAGATTGGGTAAGCCATTCATTGCTGCTTTCATCCCACTAGTGCCAGAAGCTTCTCGGGGGCGGCGGGGTGTATTTAACCAAATATCACAACCGGCTACCATCAACCGGGATATGTGAATGTCATAGTTGGGAACAAATACCACTTGCTTCTCTAAGCCATGCTCCCGGATGAAATGGTTGATATCGCGGATTAGTTCTTTTCCGGGAATATCTTTAGGGTGTGCTTTACCCGCAATCACAAATTGCACCTTGCGGTGTTTGTCCCCTAATAGAATCTGTTTGATTCGTGGCAAATCTCGCATCCATAGAGTTGCCCGTTTGTAGGTGGCGAAGCGTCGGGCAAAACCAATAGTAAAAGCGTAGGGATCGAGGACTTCTTGGGCTTGGGCAATGTCGGAAGTAGAAGCACCGCGATCGCGTAAATGTTTTACTAAATGCTCCCGCACGTACAATATCATATCCAGGCGACACCGTTCATGGTTGCGCCACAATTCTTCATCTGGGATGGAATCCATCCGCTCCCACAAGGGGTTATCTACTGGTGCTGATGACCAATTTGGTCCTAAGTAGCGATCATATAGTTCTTGGGTAGATTTGGCTACACAGCTCCGGGCATGAACGCCGTTAGTAATAGCTTTAATGGGAACTTCCTGGACGGGTACATTTTGCCACAATCCCTTAAACATTTGCCGGGATACCGAACCATGTAGCTGTGCCACACCATTGGAAAATCCCGCCATTTTCAGTGCTAACACCGCCATACTAAAAGGTGCGGATAAATCCCCGGTATTTTCTCTTCCCAGTGCTAAAAAATGATCTTTGGGGAAACCAAAGATATCTGCATAATGTCCCAAGTAGTGTAAAACCTTATCGGGAGGGAACAAGTCAATACCGGCAGGCACTGGGGTATGGGTGGTAAAAATATTTGTCGAAGCCACAACTTGCCTTGCGTCAGCATAATTCAGCCCTTCTTCCTGAATCAACATCCGGATACGTTCCAAGGCAGAAAAAGCTGCGTGACCTTCATTCATATGGTAAGCGGTGACATTATACCCCAGTGCCTTTAACATCCGCACCCCACCTATACCCAGCATAATTTCCTGGTGTATCCGCATATCCGTATCACCACCGTAAAGCTGATCGGTGATATCGTGGTCGTAAGGATTATTGGGTTCAATATTGGTATCTAACATATACAGTGGTACTTTACCCACCTGTACGCGCCATACCCTGGCATATACTATACGTCCGGGATAATCCACCTCAATCCGTAATTCAGAACCATCTGGATTGCGTTCCAGATGTAAAGTCATATTGTAAAAATCATTGATGGGATAGCGTTCTTGCTGCCAACCATCCACATTCAAATACTGGGCAAAATAACCTTGCTGGTAAAGTAACCCTACACCCACCAATGGTAAGCCCAAATCGCTAGAAGACTTTAAGTGGTCCCCAGCCAATACCCCTAAACCACCAGAGTAAATCGGCAAACAATCCGTTAGCCCAAACTCCGCCGAAAAATAGGCATAACATTCCTTGTCATGGTTAGGACGTTGTTTTTGATACCAAGTACCTTCCTTCAAATAATCTTCTAACTGAAGGAGTGATCGATCCATTTGTGCCAGAAAGCCATCATCTTCCAGAACTGACAACAACCGCTCTTGACTAATAGTACCGAGCATTAATACCGGGTTGTGATGACTAGATTCCCATAAATCTGGATCTAAGCGACGAAATAAGTCTTTTGTCTCAACATTCCAATCCCAATGTAAATTATACGCCAGTTTCCGCAGGGGTTCGAGTCGCGGAGGCAAGGAAGGAGAAACATTGAATGTACGAATAGGTTGCATAAATTAGCAAAGCTCCATAGCTATTTAGCTATAGCTATTGTTGACTCAAGAAAGTCAATCTTGCCATTTTTTTATACTATGTTTGTAAACTTATACCATTTTAGATTTGAAACATATGCTTATAATGGGTACTCAAGTGGAGGAATAAAGCTTGAGACTGATATTAGTAGCACCCAATTCATTATTAGCAGCAGCATTTCAAGAACATTTCAATTATTTACCCAAAGTCGAAATAGTTAATAACTACTTTGAATGGTTGCCCGATTTTGACTGTGTAGTTAGCCCAGCAAACTCTTTCGGTATGATGGATGGCGGGATAGATGCTGCCATCATCAAATTTTTTGGTAGTTCCTTGATGGAAAGAGTCCAACAACGCATACTGGCAGATTATCTGGGAGAACAACCAGTAGGAACATCAATGATTGTTGAAACTGGACATCCTCAGCACCCGTTTTTGGCTCATACACCGACAATGCGGGTTCCCATGACTATTGTTGGCACAGATGTCCCTTATATAGCTATGTGGGCTATGCTATTAGCTATTCGACACCATAACCAACATTCCCACTCGAAAATTAATACCGTTGCTTGTCCTGGTTTGGGTACAGGAATTGGTAGAGTGCCATATGGTGAAGCTGCTAGACAAATGGCGTTAGCCTATGACAATTTTCTTTACCCACCAAAGCATCTTAACTGCTTTGTTGCAGCTTCCAGACAGCTTTTGATTTGGGAAGGAAAAAGTTAACCCCCAACCTCTCCTTATAAAGGATACCAATGGCGAATCAAGGGTATCACCCTCTTGGGAGTGGGGGAGTGGGAGAGTGGGGGAGTGGGGGCAGAAAAAACAAGTCCAAATTATGATAATAATCCCCAGCTTTTAGTCTGGTGAGGGGTCAAACCTACTATTCGCCAGCAGCATCCTTATAAAGGGAGAGGGGTGCCTTCAGGCGGGTTGACACATATCTTGCACCTTCTCAATAAGGGTAAGGTGGGCATTGCCCACCCTACGGATAAATAAGGGTTTCAGGCTCTAATTTTCTCAATAATTTTGTGGTGCAAGATGTGAATTGAGGTTTTATATTTAAATTAATTCAAAGAATCTAAATCTAAAGACTTAACCCCTTGACGTTCTATGTAAACTAACATGCTACCTAGCTGGGACCAAACTAACCAACAAGTAAGTGCTGTAATTGGTAAACCAATCCCATAAGCAAGTAAAGGTGGAAAGCCAAATACTCCTAAGCCAGAACACAGAAATAAGGCTGAACCCACCGTAACACCAATAAATGGTACAATCGACCCTCTAGTTGATAAACGAGAATCGGAATTCTCCCCGCCATCTTTTTGCCATTTCTCTACAATTATTTTCAGAGTTTCTGTGAGGGCTAAACCACAGGTAAAGGCTGCAAATAAACCAAACACAACCAATAAATAAGGAGCTTGGGGAGGATAATAGTACATAATTCTCAATGAATGCGAAAATTGCTAATGGTTGATATGTAAATTATTATCAACCATTAACACGATATTACTTCTTTTGTGCTACCGGAAAAAAGGATGTTGCTTGAGGTAAGATAGCAGCTGCTCCTGACCGTGAGAATTCTGTGAGCATACTGAATGCCACATCTAGCAAACGATTGGGCTGTAAATCGTCTTTAACTAATTCCCACAATCTCTGCACCTCTTCTGTATGCAGCCTATCGTCCTCTGTGAGCGCTATTACTAGCTGTCGCCGCAGAAATTGACCTTCCTCTGATAGTAAATATTGTATTCCCAATCTCGCTGTGGGTAGTACATCGAAACTACTATCTGTACGAGCGATCGCAATTAAGTTTTCTAGCCTCTGCCACTGGAATTTACCATCCTTGAATAGGACATTCAACAATCTCCGCCGCAGTTGGGGAGATTCCCCGGTTAACAATCGCCGAGCAACGTAGGGATATGCTACCTCGACAATTTTAAAATTGGTGTTGAGGCTGAGGGCAATACCTTCTTGAGTTACTAGGGAACGAATAATTAAGGCAAACTTGGCGGGAACTCGAAATGGATAGTCATACATCAATTCCGAGAATTGATCGGTGATGGTTTTAAAGTTAAAGTCCCCGACGTTTTGATTAATGGCATTTCCCAATAGCATTTCTAAAGCCGGTACTATGGGGCGAATATCTGTATCCGGTGCCAGGAAACCCAACTTGACATAATCTTCGGCTAAGTCAGTGTAATCTTGATTTACCAGATGTACTACCGCATCCACCAAGGTTTCTTTGGTAGTTTCGTCCAACTGGTCCATCATGCCAAAGTCAATGTAACCCATTCTGCCATCGGGCATGGCAAATAAATTGCCGGGATGGGGGTCAGCATGAAAGAATCCATGCTCCAATAACTGCTGTAAACCAGAGGTAACACCAATTTTGATAATTTCTTCTGGGTCTAAACCAGCCCCACGAATACTTTGGTGATCGTTGAGTTTAAATCCATTCAGCCATTCCAAAGTTAAAACCCTAGGGGAAGTGTAACGCCAGTAAATTGCTGGTACTTTTACCTGGGGGTCGTTACGGAAATTTGTAGCAAATTTTTCGGCGTTGCGTCCTTCGTGGAGGTAGTCAATCTCTTCAAACAGCTTTGTACCAAATTCGTCCACAATCAAAGTTAGATCGTGTCCCAAATTCAACGGTAGCCAGGGACTCAGCCAACTAGCCGCCCACCGCATGAGATACAAGTCAAGTTTAAGTATGGGGCGCAAATTGGGGCGTTGTACCTTTACCGCTACTTCTTCCCCACTATGCAACCTACCCCGATATACTTGACCCAAACTAGCAGCAGCTACGGGTTGGGGGGATAACTCACTAAAAATTTCTTCCAGGGAACGGTCCAATTCCCTTTCAATAATTCTGTGAGCTACTGCATTATCAAAAGCTGGTAACTGGTCTTGCAATTTCACCAGTTCCTCTAGAAAATCCTTGCGAATCAAATCTGGTCTGGTTGATAAAGCCTGACCCACTTTAATAAAAGTTGGACCTAAGCGAGTCAACAATTCTCGCAGTTGGGTGGCTCGTTTAGCTTGATTTTGCTCAACTTGATTTCGCCATTCATCCCACTTCAGACTGAGAACAAATTTTCCCAATCCACCAACAATTTTCAACGCCCTAGCCCAAGCCAGCCAGGGACGATAACCATAGTGGCGAGCGATCGCTTGTGGATCGTAGCGTAGGTTTTTCCGGTCTTGTGTCAGGGTTTGCGAACTCACTCCCTATATTTACCTCTTCAATTGAACTCAAATTTTGTTGTGTCTGCGACAATCTTTTTTAATCCACAAAAGTTAGATAGAGCTTTTTCTATTTACTCTATATAAATTAATCAAAGTTAATTAAATGTTATTTTTTGTTTCTACTACTTATTTTATCTTAATACACAAAAGTATATATACCTAATCTTAATGCAAAAATTATAATTATTATTTATGTAAACCCTAGTACCACTGCTTTGGGAGTCACGCATTCAAAACTATTGTTTTCTCCAGTTTTGACATTTTATAAACAGTTGCTGTATTTCCACGCCCCTGCACTGTTAATGTATTGCAGCTTTTTTGTCAACAAGTGATTGCTATCAAGAATATACAGGCGATCGCTTTTATTTTTATTCATCAAATGTTACAAAAATTAAATTTTCTTTATATAATGCAATACAATAATATAAAGAAATAATTAATATTTTAGCCATTGTATCTTCAAAGAGGTAGCAAGCTTATCCCTCCTGCCTCCTAGCTTGAAAATAGGCAACAGGCAACAGGCAACAGGCAACAGGTAACAGGTATTTTCATCCTTGGTTGTGTACCAAAGTTCATGAGGGGCTAGCTTGAAAATAGGGAGTGAAGGAGGGAAGGAGTGAAGGAGAGAAGGAGTGAAGGAGAGAAGGAGTGTAGACACGAAGTGGCTTCTCGTAGAGTAGGAGTAGGGGCGGGGTTTCCCCGCCCAGAGTGAGGGAATTATTTTCATCTGCAGGTTATGTACAAACATTCATGGGGACTAACTTGAAAATAGTTAATCAGCGCAGAGTTTGTAGGGGCACATTGCGTGCGCCCTTGAGGAGTTAGTCACAAAGCATTTTCATACTTAGTTGTGGGATTTTCTCGTGAGAGGCTGACTTGAAAGAGAGTGTGGGGTGTAGGGGAAAGAACTCTCTTTCATGCTTAGTGGTGAAAAATTTTGTCATTGGGAATGCCTCCTGTCCTCTGTTTCCTATATATTTAACTGATAAAGCTGACGAGCATTCTCTCGTAAAATAGCCACAGCCATTTCCGTAGCTTCCTTAGCAGTTAAATCCCCATCATTCACAGCATCATCTAATACTTTACCTAAAACTTTTCGCCCTCTAAATGCACCTAAATAATATAAATCAGGAATAAAATGAGCATCAGAAGAATACATCAATTTACTAATAGGTGATAGCTCTATTAATTGCTTGACTACAGATAGCATTCCAGCAATACTTAACGAAGGTATAGCCAAGCCAAAACCTATATAAACATTTGCATATACTGATGCTAAATAACCAGCTTCTCTTGTGTAAGGGTAGGAAGTATGCAATAAAACAATAGGAACATTATCAAAGCGATAATCTTCTAATATAAACCGTAAATGCAGAGGATTTGATTGGCGTAAATCTAAATCGCGATCGCCAAATCCGGTATGAAATTGTATAGGTATTTGATGCTTGGCAGCTACTTCTAATGTCTCCATGACTAAAAAGTCAATTAAAGACTTATCATTTAAATGTGGTGGTTTTTCTTTGGTTGTTTGTTTAAGAGCATTAAATCGAGACTTGACTACTGCTAGGGTTACAGGTTGAATTTCTAAACCTGTACGATAGGCAGCAATACTTTTAAAACCTACTACTTCCTGGGGTAGAGGGTCAATTTCTGCTCTAAACCTGTCCCAAAATTCCTCAAAACTATTTACTTGGGGAATGAGATTTTGGGCGACATCTTCGATTCTGAGTAACCGTCGTACAGGTACAAATTGTTGATGCCATTGCCAAGGTAAAATTTCCTCAGGGAGAAAACCATCATCTAGCAAAATAGTATCTAGATTTGCAGCATCAAAACAAGTTCTTGTCAAATTTTCTAACCCTAAATTATCTCGTTGGGCTAAAATTTCTGACTCTTGAGGTTCACATTTTAATAGGTTTGCTATATCCCGTAAACTGCGACGATAAAATAGAGTATGGCGGGCATGATAATTAATGATATCGGCATCATGACCTTCGGTAAAGGCAGCAGCATAAGGATAATTGGCAATTGCTTCTTTTTTTAATAAATTGTGAGCATGTTGGTCAATAACAGGAATATCCTCAAGTTCCATTGTTTTGCCCTAGATTAATATCGCGACAGCAGAATTTCCACTTCCTCCTCCACTGACATATCCTTCATTGCTAACCACTCAGCTTGACGAACGGCGATAAATGCTTGGGCTAAGTGTGGTCCCAAAGCATTTTTCAGCATATCATTATTCTGAAGGTGAGCGATCGCATCTCCCAAGGAACTGGGTAAAGCATCTATTCCCCGTGCTGAGCGTTCTGCTTCCAGGAGGTTTCCCGGGTCAACTGTCACAGGCTCTCCCACATCCAGATTGCGTTTAACCCCATCCAAACCGGCTGAAATTACTGCTCCTAAAGCTAAATAAGGATTAGCAGAAGCATCAACGGTTTTCAACTCAAAATGAGTCGGAGACGGTGGCGCGAAATTACTTGGTATTCTCACCGCAGCCTCCCGATTATCCAATCCCCAGGCACGAAAAGCACCACTCCAGAAATGGGGGCGAATGCGACGATAGGAATTAACGCTAGGGGTTGTCAGTGCCATTAAAGCAGGTAAATGGTCAAGAATCCCAGCAATGAAACTACGAGCAATTTTAGACACTCCCCCAATCCCATTAGGGTCGGGAACAATATTTTGCTCTTCTGACCAAAGACTCAAATGTAAGTGACAACCGCTACCAGCTTTATCCGGAAAAATTTTCGGCATAAAAGAAGCCGTGAGTCCATGTTTGAGGGCCACTCCTCGCACCGTTTGCCGGAAAGCAATTTGTCTGTCAGCAGCTTGTAAGGCATCGCCATAGCGAATAGAAATTTCCTGCTGGCCTGGACCCGATTCTGGATAATACCGTTCTACTTGAATCCCCTGAGCGGTGAGAGCATCCGCAATATCATCAATTACACCACCATTGATATCCATGCCCAAGGTGGAAGCAAAAACTGTATTATCATTAGGAGCAATACCATCAGGGGTAGATTTGAGCAGAAAAAATTCATTCTCAAAAGCTGCCTTGATTTGCAAACCAGCATTCTCTGCCGTAGCAATTACTCGTTTGAGAAACCCACGGGGACACAAAGACCAAGGAGAACCATCTTTGAACATATCCCCCATTACCCAGGCATGATTGGGAGCATAGGGCAAGATATTCAGGGTGGACCAGTCCGGAACCAACCAAGCTTCTCCAATGGGGGAAAGACCTGTTTCGGCAATCACGGTATCATACATGACTGGGAATGCTTGCTGTGCTACCGTGATACTGACACCCGTATCAAAGTGTTCTGGTAATACATCAATGTGAAATGCTTTGGAACGAATAATATTGGCATTGTCACAGAAGAGGACACGAACAAACTTAATATTATTTTCTTTGAGATGTTTAAAAATATCTGTTTGCATATTTCCTACACCAGTTATTATGTTTAGCTGATGTGTTATTTGCTGGTAATTACTGGCTAAACCTGGTAATTTATGGCAATAACTTCTTGCTTCATCGGGAGCATGGGAGCGGTTATCCCTCAGCAAGCTTAGACGCTACATCCTAACGCCTTTAGGTTTAATGCTGCGTTTAAATCCCTATCCAAGCAAAAACCGCAATTGTCACAGTCAAAAATCCGTTCTGAGAGTTTCAATACTTCCTTTTTGTGTCCACAACTAGAGCAAGTTTTACTAGAGGGATAAAAACGATCTGCGATTATTAATTCACTTGCAAACTTCTTGCACTTGTATTCAAGCTGCCTTCTGAACTCATAAAAACCACAATCAGCAATGGATTGGGATAACTTATGATTTTTGACCATCCCAGAAACATTTAAATCTTCTACTACTATCGAAGCGTGGTTTTTGCATAAGTAAGTAGTGATTTTATGAAGAGTATCTTTTCTGATATTGGTAATACGAGCATGAAGCTTGGCTAGTTTGATTTTGGCTTTGTGTCTGTTGTTGCTGCCTTTTTCTTTACGAGCCAACTGCCTGGATAATCGCTGCAATTTTGATAACTGCTTCTTGTAGTGCTTGGGATTAGGGAATGTTACGCCAGTACTAAGACTAGCAAGCATTTTCACCCCCAAATCAACGCCAACAACATCAACCTGGTGTGTTGACGGACTCTTGTCTACTTCATAAGCAAATGCTATGAACCAGCTATCAGCAGTACGGGATATGGTGACTGATTTAGTAGTTGTGTGAGGCAGCCCCTCGTAGGTTTTAACCCAGCCAATGGTGGGCAGCTTAACTCTAGTGCCACCAATAGGTATTGTCTTTCCACTAGCATCAATCGTAAAACTATCGTGCTTTCCCTTCTTCTTAAAGGTTGGTCTTTTCCCTAACTTTTGAAAGTACCTGTCAAAAGCTGTACCCAAATTATCAAAAGCATATTGAGTTATCTTTTGGCAGATACCTTTTTCTTTAATCCATGTGTACTCAGTCTTTACATGGTTGTTAAAGAACTTCTTGAGAATGAACTTATTGGGCTTCAATCCATCTTTGTACAAATTGTTCCACGCTGCTAAACCCCAGTTATAGGTAAATCTGGCAATTCCAGCGTGTTTATTCATGAGTGTTTTTTGTTCTGGGGTTAGATTTAATTTGGTCTTGATGGACAGAAGCATTGTTCGACCCTCCAATGTTGTTACCTTGATGTTAATCTAAAGGGAGCGAGACGCTTTTTATCAACAGGGAGCGAGACGCTCCCACTACAATTGTTTTACCCCTCAGAATTAATGTGGCGGAACACTAGAATACAGTTGTCCATCCCTGTTCGCCTATTTCACCTGGCGTATAACTGACCTCATGCACCAGATTTTCCCCATTGTAGAGGAAAATTTTACCGCCACTATTGGATAAGATGACATCATTACCAGAAAGGTTAATTGTTGTTGTTCCTCCAGGCGCAATATTATTACCACTCAGGTTTAGGGAATTACCGAATTTATCTTTTAATAGCCAGTCCGTTAAATCTATGGCATTTGGCGATATATTTAGCAGGGTAACAGTTTCCTTGCCTTTATCATCCCCCTGAGGATTGATTAGTGCTGCCATAATGCGAACATCATTGTCTGCGGTGACTACTACTGTGCCATTTGCAGATTCAACCAACTCCAGAAATACTGGATAGAACGTCCGCATACTTTGACGGTTAGGACTGCGAAAAACTTTTAAATCATACTTGGCATTATTGATAATTGCTTCTTTGGGAGCGCGAGCTTGTCTAAAACATCTAACTGTTCCTAAAGCCATTAATCCTTCAATGCTACAACCAACCCAAAATCCGCCGATTTTTTTGTAAAGTGGTCTTCTCTCCTTAGCTTGATAATCATAGGCTTCCCACTTGTAAGCAAGTGTCACGACTTCGGGAACGAGTTTACCTTGAGTGGTTAGGGTTCCTGTTCTGCGACTTTGTCCGTCGTAACGAGTGCCGACATAGGAAATATCATCGCTGCCCAAAAAACCAATCCAGTCATCAAGATAATATTTATACCAAAAGTGATAGCCACCAACTTTTCCACCTTTTTGTTCACCGACAATCACATGCTCAAAACCACTTAAATCCTGGTTCTCGCCCTGGTCATATTGGAGAAACCAGATATCATAGAGGATTTGATACCATCGACTATCGGTGATGGTTTGTCCGATTTGTTGTTGGACATATTCTCTAGCCACTTTCATCGGTGGAGTGTTGAGAATGGCATTTAGGAAAACCTGAACCTCTTCTATTTCTTCAGCTGTATTTTCTTCAGGCTGAGTCTGACTTAAAGCGTAGTTATTCAGCAGTTTTTCACATAATTTATAGGTAGTGAGTTTACTTTCTGGAATCTTCACTTCCGGAAAAATAACATGGTCAGGATTGTTAGTGCTATTTTCATCCACCACCACATAACCCACTGTCTCATCTTTTATACCATCAGGAAGAATCGCCCGAATACCGTTACCAGCCTGGTCAGCATTCCAAATTTGTTGGTAAATATCCATTGTTCAATAAAATATTAACAATTTATTTCACATCTTGCACCATAAGATTATTGAGAAAATTAGAGTCTGAAACCCTTAGTTTTTCGTAGGGTGGGCATTGCCCACCTTACCCTTATTGAGAAAGTGCAAGATATGTGTTATCCCTAAGTCAATCCCGACATAATCATATTTTTGATTATATGAGATAATACTAGTATGAATTACATCAAACACATCAGGTATATTTCCAGAAACATAGTGAAATATTATCATCCGATGTGGAAACAGATAGATAATTTATCTTTTTTATCGAAAAATCCCTATATAGCGTTTCTGAGCCTAGGGCGTGTTTTCAAACTATGGTGTAGGTTGGGTTTCACTTCGTTCTACCCAACTGGCTGTACGGAAAATATTGGGTTGAGGAACGAAACCAAACCTACAATTGATGCTAATTTTGGGTTTGAAAACAGACCCTAGTGAGGTTTTGATGTGTACTTCACCAGAGTGGGAAATGCTATAACTATACTAATGACTTAGTTGAAGTAAGCCATCATATCCAAGTTTTTTTGATTAACTCGAGTTGATTATTAATTAATTTCAGAAATTCATTCAGAATGCAGAAAAAATAATTCTAAATTCTAAATTCTAAATTCTAAATTTGCCTCTTATTCTGGCAAACCTTTCACTTGTAATAAGTCTAACCCCCTAGCAAATATTTCCTCAATTGGTAACATTTCTCCCTCTGTAGTCATGAATTTATGGTCTTTGGTAGCTTGAATAATCGAACCATCTTCTAACTCATACTCAAAAATTTCTTGCTCACCCCGATGATGCCATTGGACAATGGGTTGGGTATACACATTGCCATGACTATCAACAGTGTATACCTGACATTCAATACCTTTCTCGACAATTTCTCCAATTGGCATTAAGCCATATTCTACAGTCAAAATTTTTGTATCATAACTTAAACAATATTCGGCAAACTTCAACATTTGCTCAAATAATTCTTCTGCGATTTTCTTGTTAATTCCATTTTTGGCGGAACCATCAATAAACTTTTCTCGCTGCTTCTGCATTTCCGCAACTTTCTTTTTACCCATAGCTCGACGCAGCAAATCGGCTTGTCCCAAAGAATATCCAGCCATATCTTGAGCAATTTTCATGATTTGCTCTTGATAGACCATAATCCCATAGGTTTCATCTAAAATTGGTTCTAAAACTTGATCATCATAGACAATTTCTTCTTTACCATGTTTGCGGTTAATAAATTTAGGAATTAGTCCAGCATCCAATGGTCCTGGTCGATATAATGCCAAAATAGAAGATATATCTTCAATATTAGAAGGTTTCAAATCTCGGACAATTTGCTTCATTCCCGAAGATTCTAATTGAAATACCCCTTCTAGTTCTCCCGCTTCCAGTAATTCATAAGTCTTCTGTACTTCTTTGGGCAGGTTACTATGTTTCCCTTCTGCCAATATACGCTGTGCTTTTCTCTCTTGGGCAGTTATCTCATAGGGGTCGATTTTATATCCATAGCTTTCTTCAATTAAATCAATGGTTTTCTGAATCATGGTCAAATTTCTTAACCCCAGAAAATCCATTTTTAACAATCCCAAGGAATCTAAATCTTCCATATAATACTGGGTAATTACAGAACCATCATTATTTCTTTGTAGAGGAACGATTTCATCTAATGGTTCGGCGGAAATGACTACCCCTGCTGCGTGAACGCCAAAGGTTTTGTTAGTTCCTTCAATCCTAATTGCCATATCTACCCAATGGCGCACATGAGATTCATTATCATATCTTTGTTTAAATTCTGGTTCGGGGGTATCATCAGAAACCATTACCTTTAATTTAGTTGGTTTACCCCTAGATACAGGAATCATTTTTGCCATTTTGTCTGATTCTGCATAGGGTATATTTAATACTCTCGCCACATCTTTTAACACGGCTTTTGATGTCATGCGGTTAAAGGTAATAATTTGCGCTACTTTATCTTCCCCATATTGACGAGTTACATAATCAATGACTTTATCCCGTTGTTCAATGCAGAAATCCGTATCAATATCAGGCATGGATTTCCGTTCAGGATTAAGAAATCGCTCAAATAGTAATCCATGATGTACGGGGTCAATATTAGTAATTCCCATACAATAAGCTACTAAAGAACCAGCCGCTGAGCCCCTTCCTGGTCCTACGGGAATTTGATTATCCCTGGCAAATTTGATGTAGTCCCATACTACTAAAAAGTATGTAGAAAATCCCATCTTTTGAATCATTTTTAATTCATATTCCAACCTTTCTTTGTAAGCTGGATCAATTTCGCTGCGGGATTTGCGATTGAGTTTATCTAAAAGTCCTTGCCAGGCCACTTCTTCCACATAGGTATCAGCAGTATGACCGGAAGGAATAGGATAATTGGGAATGCGAGGTTCTCCCAAAATATTATAAGGTTCAATTTTATCAGCGACTTCTACAGTTGTACTAATAGCTTCCTCAATCACATCATCCGGTAAATGGTCGCGGAATAATTGTTTCATTTCTTCAGCAGATTTGAGATATTCCGTACCGCTATACCGCATTCTTTTATCTTCAACAATTAATTTCCCAGTTTGAATACATAGCAAAGCATCATGTGCTTCGACATCAAAGCAAGAAATATAATGGGAATCATTGGTGGCAATAAATTTAATATCTAATTCCCTAGCAATTTTAATAATTTCCACATTCACAATCCGGTCTTCCTGGGAACCATGATCCTGAATTTCTAAATAAAAATCATCACCAAATACTTCCTTATACCATTTTGCCACTTTCCTCGCCGCATCTGGTCTACCACTGAGAATTGCTTGAGGTATTTCTCCCCCCAAACAAGCACTAGTCACAATCAAATTTTCATGGTATTCCTTCAATAATTCTTTATTAATACAGGGGCGGGAAAAAATACCTTTACCTTGTACTCCTTTGAGGTGAGAAGTAGTAGTTAATTTAACTAAGTTTTTATAACCTTGAGTATTTTTAGCTAATACAACTTGGTGATAGCGAGGACGGCGTTCCTGCTTAGTAATATCCCCATTAATAATGTACATTTCATTACCAATAATTGCCTTAACATTCTTGTTACGGCAAATTTTGATCAATTCGATCGCACCATACATTACACCATGATCCGTAAGTGCGATCGCATCCATCCCCAATTCAATGACTCTATCTACTAAATTTGGTAGCTGACTAGCACCATCTAGCAAACTATAGTCACTGTGAATGTGCAAAGGAACAAAGGACATAGTACATTTCCCCAGGAAGGAACAACATCTACACCAGCAACCACAATCAAGATACTCTGTGAAATCAGGATGTGTATTAGAGATGGTATTTTAGGTTAACTTAATTTGGGACGAATCTGGAATCTGGAATTTTGTATTTTGTGGGAATGTAAACTTTCTTAACAAGGAATAATATATTTTTTAACACCCTTTCCCGAACCTATAGGGGTACAAGCCCCCACCAACTACCCTAAACCCTACACCCCATACCCCACAACCTTCTTAGTTTTTCATTTTGGGTTTTCAATCCCCAAATACTTATGTGCAATGGGTTTGAGTTTATTACTATTTACCTAAATAACTAAATCGGGGATGTTTTTAGTTTTGTAACACACTATTACAAGGAATGATTGAATTACTATAAAAATTATGAACGATTTTTGTTAACTCTAGAAAATAGTGATTCAAAACCATGTCTGGCTCACTCTCCCAAGCCGTTTTGCTGGTGGACGGCTACAATATAATAGGTGCTTGGTCTTGCTTGAAGAAAACCCGCGATACTGTGGGATTAGAAGCAGCCCGATGGGAACTAGTCCAAGCTTTGATTAGTTACAGTGCGTTTGAGAATTATCAAACGAAAATTGTTTTTGATGCTCATTATCAAAACACTTCTAGCAATCAAGAGATAATTACAGGTAATCTATCGGTACACTATACCGACTTTGGGCAAACTGCCGACACATATATAGAAAAGGCCTGTGCCTCTTTTCGACATGAAATTGCTCAATCTTTAATTTCTCGCGTCATGGTAGCTACATCTGACCGAGCACAGCAATTAATGATACAGGGCTATGGAGCAGAATGGATCTCTGCACAACAACTATGCTACCTAGTCCAAGATAATGTTTGTCGAATCAAGAAAAAATCCCAATCTCGCAAACAATCCAAAGGTCGATTTTTAGCGAATTCCATCGATCCCAAGTCAAGACAGCGTTTAGCGGAATTACGTATGGGATTAAAATAGTTGGTATCTTCAGGTCAGTCTCCGTGAAAAATTTTCATCCCTGAGGATATTAGCGGAGCTTGGCACATATTGCCACATAAGGGTTTTCCTATCAAGGCATGCTGGGAGCGTGAGAACCCCTACGATGCACGCGAGGGGATGAAACGCGACTCAAGGGGATTGATCCCCAAGTTTTCTGATATAATGAAATGATACTAGCGGTAAAGCGCAATCACTATTACCGGGCAACTGGGCTCCATCATGGATCGTCGAGACAAATATCACCACTAAAATCAGTAACGGTGAGTCAGCGCGGTGGACGGTGAGTCCAGTGCTGCGGGAGGGTTTCCTGACCCAGGCAACTGGCGCTCGCATAGCGTGCGCGAAGCGCGTAACCCGTAGACGCGGAGCGGCTTCTCGCAGAGTAGGGGTTCCCCGGCATAAAGCGACTGACGTGCCCCTTTCAGGGGAGCTAACGCTAACGCGGAGCGTCTCCGTTGGCGCAGCCTGCCCGAAGGGCTTAGGAGATACCCGAAGGGTGACGCGACCTGCACTCTGGGAGCCATTTGAAGGTAGAGTAACTGTTCCAGATAAGAATTCAGACCTGTTTGGGGAGGGGCACTTCCACCAGCGTTAAACAAAATGCCTGTGGAGGCGATCTGACGGGGGCGTGAGGCCATAGGTTGAACGTCTAGTTAAAAGCCTAAGAGACAGGAAGAAAAGGTGAAAAAACGTGACTAAAGTCCGTTTTGGAACAACCTTTTTGAATCCCCTTTGTTTCAACAAGGGGAGTATGTCAAAGACACCAAAGGCGGCTTGAAGCAGAGTAACCTGAGGCCACAGGAGCAAAGTCCAGGTAGGCAGGCTCAAAACGTTGATTTCCCCTAGTCCGTTGGCGCGGACTGCTCTACTCCAAGCCGCTGTTGCGTCTAGGCACGACAAGCCGAACCCTTCCAGGGTGACGGCGAGGAAAGAAAACAGTCCCTAGGGGCTTCCTTAGTCAATACCCCAATTTATGAAACCGGGGGCATTAGTCCCCGGTTATCCCTATGCCATTGGAGCGATTGCTACTTGCTTAAAGTCTAATTTAATAGTACATATAAACTAATAATGACTGGATGTTTAGCTCAAGACAAAAGTAATTGGGCAACAGAAGTCGAAATTAGTGGTTACTTTCTTTGGGGAGTAAGGCAATGATTTGTTCAACAAAAGATTGATGATCTACAACTGGCTTGGAAATATAACCATCAGCACCGCTTTGTTTAAGGAAGTTTTCTCGATCGCCTTCCATCGCGTGTGCAGTTACGAGGATAATAGGCAAAGAGGCTGTGTTGGGATCTGACTTTAGCATTTGAGTAATTTTGATACCATCCACAGATTTACCTTGATAAACACTGCGGGATAAAGAAACATCCATCAAAATAATGTCTGCTTCTTTGGCTTGGACAATTCTCATAACCTCATCTACATTTTCAGTATGCTTAACATTTAAACCCCCTCGTTTGGTCAAAATTTTAGAAAAAACGCGAGCATTAATTAGATCATCTTCAACAATTAAAACAGTTTTCATGGAAATGTTACTGATAAGGGTAATAGGAATTGCTACTTACTTTTATGCAACAAGTATCCCTAACATCAAGGATAATACTACTGATTTTTGGTATCTGAATATCAAGATTCTGTAAGGAAAAGCATTTCATCCGTTATGCTGTGTTTGCTGAAGTGTTCAGTGACAGTGACTTTTGTGTAGTTAAATTTAGGTAAAAACTCATGGCAAAACAGTTAAACCTTCTCTCCAAGGGACAGGTAATTACCACAGCCTTGCACACAGAGATGCAAAGGTCTTATTTAGAATATGCCATGAGTGTAATTGTGGGACGGGCATTGCCAGATGTGCGCGATGGCTTAAAGCCCGTTCATCGGCGGATTTTATATGCAATGCATGAATTAGGATTAACACCAGACCGTCCCTATCGTAAGTGCGCTCGTGTGGTGGGGGATGTGTTAGGTAAATACCATCCCCACGGCGACCAAGCGGTTTATGATGCTTTGGTGAGGTTAGTACAAGACTTTTCAAGCCGCTATCCATTGTTGGCAGGACATGGCAATTTTGGGAGTGTAGATAATGATCCCCCGGCGGCAATGCGTTATACGGAAACCCGGTTAGCACCCATTGGTAATGAGGGAATGCTGACGGAAATTGGAGAAGAAACCGTAGAGTTTATTGGTAATTTTGATAATTCTCAGCAAGAACCGACTGTTTTACCTGCTCAACTACCATTTTTATTACTGAATGGTTGTGCTGGGATTGCTGTGGGTATGGCAACTAACATTCCACCCCATAACTTAGGGGAGGTGGTGGATGGATTGATTGCTTTAATTGATCGCCCAGAACTGGCGGATGACAAGTTATTTGAGTTCATTCCAGGACCAGATTTTCCTACCGGGGGGCAAATTGTTGGTAGTAAGGGCATTCGCGAAGCATACACCAGTGGTAAGGGTAGTATCGTTATGCGGGGAGTGACTCAAATAGAGGAAGTTGCCCGGAGTCGAGGCAGTAAAAAACGCACGGCAATTATTGTTACTGAATTACCTTACCAAGTCAATAAAGCTGGTTGGATTGAGAAAGTTGCCGATTTGGTTAATCACGGGCGCCTCCAGGGGATTTCAGATATTCGGGATGAGAGCGATCGCCAGGGGATGCGAGTGGTAATAGAATTGAAACGAGATGCCCAACCCCAAGATGTTTTACAGCATTTGTATCACCAAACGGCATTACAAACTAACTTTGGTGCGATTCTACTGACTTTGGTAAATGGACAGCCCCGTCAACTGAGTTTGCGCCAATTATTGCAGGAATTTTTACACTTCCGGGAACAGACACTCAACCGTCGCTACAGATATGAATTAGAAAAAGCGGAGAGTCGCTTGCATTTAGTGGCGGGTTTATTAACAGCCCTATCTAACTTGGATCAAGTAATTACCATTCTCCGCCAAGCTGCTGATGGTAGTACTGCCAAACAAACTCTACAAAACCGCCTCAACTTTACTGAAGCCCAAACAGATGCCATTCTGTCAATGCCATTGCGACGGCTAACTAGTTTAGAGCAACACAACTTAGAACAGGAATTTACGGAACTGAACCAGAAAATCGAACAATTACAAAATCTGCTTAATGATCGCAAAGAATTATTAAAGGCATTGAAAAAAGAATTGCGATCGCTTAAACGTAAATATGGCGATCCCCGGCGTACTCATATTGGAGAAGAACCCCTAAAAACCAAAGGATTAGTTCAGCCAAAGAGTGGCAGTAGCAAAGTTTCAGCAGATAAATCTTCCTCAAATTTGACCATAGAACAAGCCCCCAAACAAGCCATCTTAGAATTTACTCACCGGGGATATGTGCGACATTCTCAGCCTTCTGCCAAAAAATCTAAAGCTGACAACAACATCCCAGAGCATGATTTTATTGTTCAAACTAACCTGACTGATACCGCTCAAGATGTATTAATTTTAACAAACACAGGTAAAGTATACCCCGTGAAAGTTGCAGATATTCCCATTTCTACAGGACGAGCGGCGAGGGGAACCCCACTAATTACTTTGCTCAGTAATACCGCTCAATTAGCTACAGAAACTGTAATCAGCCGCTTTTTACTACCAGAAAAATTAGACGAGAAGGATTTAGTTTTACTGACAAAACGGGGTAGGATTAAACGTCTGCCTTTGAGCGAACTAGCTCAAATAAGTCGTCGTGGTATCACCATTATTAAGTTGAAAGATAACGATGAATTATCATTTATTCAGTTTGTCACTCCCAATGAACAGTTAATTATAGGTAGTTCCAGTGGTAGATTATTACGTTTCCCCATGAGCGAAGCCGAATTACCGACCATGGGACGTACAGCTATGGGTTTACAGGGGCTGCGAATACTAAAACATCAACAAATGATTGGTTGTACAACCCTAAGAAAAGAACGGCATATATTGCTATTTACCCAAGAAGGATATGCAAAACGCCTGACAACCAATGAGATTAAATTTGCCCATCGTGGCGATTTAGGTACTCAAGCCCTGAAATTTATCAACAAAACTGATAACTTGGCAGCAATAGTATCAGCCAATTTGGATGGAAAAATTGCGATCGTTACTAACAGAGATCGAGTGGAACGTATAAGTGTAAACCAAATTCCTTTAGTAAATAGAAGCAGCACCGGAGAAAGTATAATTGCCTTATCTCGCGATGAAAAAATCATCTCTGTTATAGATTTAGATGTCACAAAATCAGGTATTTAATCATAGATATTAACCATTGCACTATTCAAAGTATTTGGTCGGTTTATTGCACATATTTGAAGATTAATATGTGCAAAATTACCCCTAAACCTAAACCAAATAATGAGAATATAAATATAATTCCAAAGGCTAATCTTTCCTTAAAACCAGCTCCTTGAAAATCTAATCTTGCTAACATTGTTGCCGCAATTATTACTAAGATATCAAGAAATATTCTGAATTTTGCCAGAACAAGAAATAATAGGAAGGCACCTAATAGGGTAAGACCAAAATATCTCAAGTTTGATTTTAACAAAACATGAAAAAAATCTGATATTTGAGACCAGGGAGTAGTAAAACTACCTGTCAGAAATAATATAGCTATAACCAGTAATACCCAATGAATTAGTGGATAACTTGCTTGATAAGTAACCCATCCTAAATTAGTGTAGGTGAGAATTAATAAAGCTAAAGAAATCCAAGGAAGTCTTTTGATGATGGTTGGCATAGGTAGCGATTCACAGCGAGGAGTTGATCAATGATGCTGACAACCACTATCTTGACTCAAATATCAATTTTTGAACTTTACCTTTTTTGAAGACATTTCTTTTAGTCAAGCAGGAAACAAAAGTTTTCTATCTCGTTGAAAAAAGTTATACCATTTTTAACAAAAAATGGCATAGATTAATAGATTGGTAGAAGGGTAGGTGTACGGCACCAGAGAAATAATTTATATACCAAAAGACTATGGATGCCGCGCCCTTACGAAGAATGTATGTGTCGCAAACATTATTTGAATTGGTATTGAGAGTGAGGAGTGAGGAGTGAGGAGTGAGGAGTTAGGAACGGGAAAGAACTATGTTCATTCTTGGTTGTGAGATTTTTGTGTGGGGGCGCGCATACCCGTAGGGAGACCCGTAGCTCATCCCCACCATAAGCCGTCAGGACTTTCTCTCTTACGGAAGAGCTGCGCTAACACTTTTTCACTGATTTGATTTTGATATCCTCATTGATCTAAAGGTAAGAGGATTTCTAAGACTCACAACTACTGATGAATTATTTCAATTTTCATCCTTATTGTGACCTAAGTCACCTCGTTCTAGTTCCCAAAGAATTTGATTACCTTCCCGTCGCACACGGGAAACAACCCAGTTACGCCAACGCCACTGATCTCCTCTGCTAGTAACAGCACTAGCATGAACATCCATTAAGTCTGCTAATTCGGAACTGGTGATTAGATAACCTTTCGCTGCAATTTCGTCAGCTACACGGAGAGTTTCTACTAAGTTACGGATTTGTGCCATCCTTATTTCGCCGGAAGTGGTCTCACTACTTAATGCGGCAGTGGCACTTGATGAATCAATCATGTTTTTGTTCAATGCCAGATTATTCAAATGATGTGTATTTTCGTTAATTTTTTTATGGTTTGAATTACCATCAGATACTGCGGTTAAATTTATTTCATTTTTGTGCTGTGAATTATTACTGGATGTTTGGGTAAGAGATGGATTAGTGCCATTAGCAAAAGCACGAGCGATCGCATCACAGCGTTCATTACCTACATTACCAGCATGACCCCTGACGTGTTGCCATTTGATTTGGCGGCTGTTTAGTCCATCTAAAATGAGCAACAAGTCTTGATTGAGAACTGGTTTGCCATCGGCTTTTTTCCATCCTTTTGCTTTCCAGCCTTTCACCCACTTAGTTACGCAGTTAATCAGATATTCACTGTCTGTATAGAGGATTATTGGTTCTGTCTGTCCGCTAGCTTGCAGATATTGTAAGGCTGCGATCGCGGCTTGCATTTCCATGCGATTATTGGTGGTTTGGGCGCATGATTCGCCCATTTCATGAATTGAACCATCACTAAAGTAGATGACAGTACCCCAACCGCCGGGACCTGGGTTGCCGGTACAAGCACCATCAGTGTATATACTTTGAATTGTGCGAACTGGGGACATGATTAAAATTTAAATCCGCAGAAGGGTAAATTCTCAAATTTAATAGCAGGAAATACACGGGAATATTAAGGTTATCACGATTGATACCACATCAATATGAAATATTGCGATTACCTGATAACTTACCTGATAACTGGAGGGTGCGCGTTGCGGCGTTCGGAAGTCATAGACTTTACATAATGACAAGTATTTACCTGAACCTAATATTAGCCTACGCCCATTACATTACCAGAAAGCCTTAGAAGATAATCTAAGGCTAGGAAAGCAAAATTGCACATGAGTCAGTGCAGTAGTGAAACATTGTAACCAAATAATTATTAATTATCAGTTACGAATGAGTTTGACAACTGATAACTGAAATGATTACTTAGCAGCACCAATTTTTTCTTTATCCGCACTGATAGATTGATAAGCCTGCTCTAAACGCATAATCTGTTTTGCTTTCACAGATAAGGCACTAGCGTCTAGCCAGTTAGCAATCAAAGCATCAGTAGAAAATAAACCTGCACCATTGATGGTAAAGAAGAGAAAACAAGCTGCGTAAATTGCAGACAGCTCCAAGTAAGGAATACTGAAGCCTGCAACCAAAATATGGTGATACATGGCAACACACATTGTCCCAAACAAACCTAATGCAGCCAGACGAGTTAGCAGACCAAAAGCTAGTAATGGTGCGCCAATCAGTTCAGTGAAGGCAGCTAGGTAACTAAAAAATAGTGGGAATGGTAGACCTATGTATTCAACGTAGGTTTCGGAAAAACTTTCGATATTTCCCAACTTATCCAAACCATTGTGGATCATCATAATGCCCACAACAGCCCGTAGTACAGCCCAAGCGGTCTGAGACCAAAAGTTGGGGTTGACACTGGGCTTAAATATAGTAGCTATAAGTGCAGTATTAGCCATAATTCAGCTTTTGACTTAAGTCAATTTAGGATACTTATATTAATAAAAATAACAAAATATATTAATAAATGTAAACTAAATTAAGCGATCGCACTCCTGGAGTACAGGCTATAAATACCTCTGTCATGCTTTCCATGAAGGGATTACGCCCCTGAGAATCAAAAGCGATCACTACTTCAAGAGCGATCGCTTAATTTTAAGAAACATGAAGTTTTTCAAATTTTACTTAATCATTCCCAAAACAGGCATAACTTCAGTTTCGGCTATTTTCGGGGCAGAAATCCCACGAGCGTAAATACTGGGATTTGTTTGGGCTATTTGGATGTAGGATTGGCGTACTTGTGTATTAACAGCCACAGTTTTAACATCATAAATTTGTGTAGCTAGTTTGGGATACAAGCCAATAGCAATGATGGGGATAAGAAAACAAGCAGCGATAAACACCTCACGGCTACTAGCATCTCTGTATACAGATTCACTGGGTAAGAGGCAATCTGTACCAAAGCAAACTGCTCCTTCATCATCTTCATTTTCCCAGGCAACACTACCAATTTCGCAGGTATTGTTAGCTCCAGTACCGTAAAACACTTGTCGCAAGAGGTTAAGTAGATAAATTGGGGTGAGGATAACTCCCACTGCGGCGAGGAAAACTGTCACGGTGCAGAAAGCGGAACTGTAGATATCACTACTGGTGAAGCCAAGAAATACCGTCAATTCGCTGACAAAGCCACTCATACCAGGGAGAGCCAAGGAAGCCATTGCTCCGACTGTGAATAAGGCAAATACCTTGGGCATTACTTGACCAATACCACCCATTTTATCCATTAATAGGGTGTGGGTGCGATCGTAAGTTACACCTGCTAGGAAGAATAATACCGCTGCAATTAAACCGTGGGAAATCATCTGCAACATCGCGCCACTGACTCCCAAGTTGGTGTAAGAAGCAATTCCCAGTAATACAAATCCCATATGGGAAACTGAAGAATATGCTAAGCGGCGTTTCATATTTGTTTGGGCAAAAGAATTTAAGCCACCATAAATAATATTGACAACCCCGAGGATGGCAAGAACAGGGGCAAAATAAATATGGGCATCAGACAGTGTTTCTAAATTCAGGCGAATTAATCCATATCCGCCCATTTTTAGCAACACACCAGCCAAAATCATGGATACGGGAGCAGAAGCTTCCCCGTGGGCATCGGGTAGCCAAGTATGTAAGGGAAAAACAGCTAGCTTCACACCAAAGGCAATCAGTAACCCTGCATATAGGGGTAACTCTAAAGCCAAGGGGTAATTCTTCATGGCAAGCTCGGCAATATCAAATGTGATATTGTCTCCGTAAAGTGCCATTCCTAGTGCTGCTACCAGGATAAATATCGAAGCTGCTGCGGTGTAGAGTAAAAATTTTGTCGCTGCATAACGCCGTTTTTGTCCACCCCAAATAGAAACAAGTAAGTAGACAGGAACTAACTCTAGTTCCCACATAATAAAGAACAACAGCAAATCTTGGGCGACAAATACCCCTATTTGTGCTGAATACAGCACCAACATCAAGAAGTAAAATAAACGAGGCTTGAGGTTAACTTGCCAAGCTGAAAAGATTGATAATGTGGTAACAAATCCTGCCAGCAATACCAGTGGTACTGATATACCATCGACCGAAACCGCCCAGCTAAAGCCCAACTGGGGCACCCAGGCATAATTTTCCGCGAGTTGAAAGGTAGCACTGCCAACATCATAATGCTTCCAAAAGGCATAACACATCAAGACAAAGTCCGCGATCGCTACACCTAGGGCATACCACCGTACCTGTTTGCCATCTTTACCAGGTAAAACGGGGATAAGCAAGGAAGCCACTAGTGGCAGCATTATAATCGCGGTCAGCCAGGGAAATCGATCGGCTATCATCACAATGAGCAAAAATACTTATATTTGTTAATATGAACATCATACTAAATTTTGTAACACCTTGTTCATAAAACTTTACTGCGGGTATGTATAGGTAAATCTATACTGTTGTGGCTGATTTACCGATCCACCACGAGTATCGGGTAATCCGGATGTGGGAAGCAAACCCAGAAATATTCCTCAATGACGAAGCTTTGTTACCATTAGCACCACTAGCAGCAACAAAGCAACCACAAATTTTGCTGCAACAAATCGTGGAACGAGTTCATGAAGTTTCTGGGGGGAAACGAGCAGAAATTTCCACCTATACTAAAATCTTAGCCGGATTAAAATATAAACAAGACTTAATTCGACAACTGTTCCGGGAGGGTATCATGCGCGAGTCAGTAATTTATCAGGAAATCCTTGCTGAAGGAGAAAAAAGAGGGGAACAAAGGGAGCGTCAGTTTGTTCTGCGCTTACTTACTCGACGGGTAGGGGAATTATCCCCAGATGTGCGTCAATGTATTGAAAATCTGTCCTTGCCACAATTAGAAAATCTTGGTGAAGCTTTACTGGATTTTCAGGGAATGGCTGATTTAGATGTTTGGTTGAGTCAGGAAGATGTTTAGATATTTAGAAAACAGGGGCTTCCGGAGCAAGGAATTTCGGTGAGCAGGATTGTTTTAAGCACCATTGGGCTTTTTGGTGATTTGTATCCTAAAATAGCGATCGGCCTTGAGCTACATCATCTAAGCCATAATATAGTATTTGCAACTCATACTTGCTTCAGTTCAGAGGGTCAAGTTGAATAAATCTTCTTAACACATATCTTGTATCTTCTCCATGAATAATTCCTACAACTTACCAATAAAATGATTGTGGTGAAGTTTCAGGTAGGTTAAATGGTACTTCTGCACCCACTCTCAGACTTTATCAACCCTAACACTACAGTCAATAACTCATCCCCCACCTATAACTATCAAGGGTATTGTCCTCAAACTGGAGAACTCCTGCAATTACCCCGCACACCTTTAGCAGAAGCGATCGCTCATAGTTTAATGGCACAATTAGCTCAGGATGAGCTTTATTCCCGTGAAGGCAAGATGTACGGGATACTACTGATAAAATTACCCAATGGCGAGCAAAAAATACTCAAAGCATTTTCTGGTTTGTTGAATGGTTGCAGTGATGTAGAGGGTTGGGTTCCAGCAATTCCCGGAAGAGAAGAAGTCAGGTTAGATGAAGTTCGCACATTAGCAGAATTAGAAACTATTAAGCAAGAATTAATTACCCTGAAGCAAATTCCCGAACGTCAGGAATATGAAAAATTAGAGCAAGAATTTGTAGCGCGTTTGCAACAAATGAGTCAAAATCATAGCGATCGCAAACAACAACGCCATCAAAAACGACATATATTAACCGAAACTTTGGTGGGGGAAGCATTAAATACAGCCATAGCTGAACTTGAAAAAGAAAGTCGTCAGGATGGAATTGCACGTAAGTTACTGAAACGAGAACGAAATCAAGTATTACAACCCCTGAAGCAAATAATTGAAGATGCAGATGTACAGATACGGGAGCTGAAACGAAAGCGAAAAGAATTATCCTGCCAACTGCAAGCACAAATGCACGCAGCTTATTCTTTAATGAATTTTTATGGGCGATCGCAAACCCTACAACAATTACTACCACAAGGCTTACCTACAGGAACAGGGGATTGTTGCGCGCCAAAATTATTACATTATGCAGCTACCCATAATTTAAAACCCTTAGCAATGGCTGAGTTTTGGTGGGGTGAATCCTCCAAAGATAAAATTCAGGGAAATTTTTACGATGCTTGTGTGGAAAGATGTCAGCCATTAATGGGTTTCTTGCTCTCAGGCCTGCAATCTACATCTACAGCAAATACAGCATTGGCAGCAGAAAAGCATAAGACGACACTGTCAACTATCAACTATCAACTATCAACCCCTAACTATTTTCCAATTCAGGAAGAGCTTTCCATAGTTTATGAGGATGAATGGTTGATAGCTGTCAATAAACCATCTGGCTTACTTTCTGTTCCCGGAAGATATTCTCATAATCAAGATAGCGTTCTCAGTCGTTTGCGTAATCTGTTTCCTGATGAAGTTAATTTACAAGCAGTACATCGGCTAGATATGGATACATCAGGAATTCTAGTTTTAGCACGGGATTCTCAAGCCCATAGTTTACTAAATCAGCAGTTTCAGCAACGCCAAATTCACAAAGTTTATGAAGCAGTACTTGCGGGTTGTATATATATAGATAAAGGAGTAATTGAATTACCATTGTGGGGAGATCCCAAAAATCGTCCCTATCAACAAGTAAATTGGCAGTATGGAAAACAGTGTATTACTAATTTTCGGGTGATTTCCACAGCAGGTCACTGCACTCATGTAGAATTTATTCCCATAACTGGCAGAACTCATCAACTGAGGGTTCATGCTGCTCACCCTAAAGGATTAGGTGTACCAATATTAGGTGATCGCTTGTATGGTGATTGTCAAACTACCGATAGATTACACCTCCATGCCAGAGAATTGTGTTTGCAACATCCATATATAGAAGATAAAAAACTGCACCTGCAAACAAACACTCCTTTTTAAGATGATTTTTGAATATCTTCTAGTCCCAAATTCCTAATTCAACCTATCCTCATACTCAAATCCAACCACTTCGACTGAGTAATCGGCGCACTGCTAGATATATAGTCAACACCAGTTTCTGCTACAACACGAATAGTTTCTAAAGTCACATTCCCAGAAGCTTCTATTTTTACCCGGTTACTGTGGTGGCGAATCATTTTCACAGCTTCCCTCATCATTGCTAAAGGCATATTGTCCAACATAATAATGTCAGCGTTGTGTTCTAAGGCTTCCTTCACTTGTTCTAAACTCTCCACCTCCACTTCTATGGTTAATGTATAAGGTATACGAGAACGAATCCGAGCGATCGCTTGACCGATTCCACCAGCTACCGCAATGTGATTATCCTTAATCATCACCGCATCATCTAAACCCATGCGATGATTAATTGCTCCTCCCACCTGAGTTGCATATTTTTCCAACACTCTTAACCCTGGTGTAGTTTTGCGGGTATCCACAAAATTCGTGGGTAAGTCCGCAATTTCCTCTACATATTTATTAGTTAAAGTGGCAATCCCACTCAAACGCATCACCAAATTTAGAGCTACCCTTTCTCCCATTAACAGCGCATCTAGGGAACCATGCATTTGTGCGATCGCTTGTCCCGGTTCACACCTTTCTCCTTTCATTGCCAGAGGGACAAAACTTACCTTTTCATCTAATAACCGAAATACCCTAGCTGCTACTGGCAAACCTGCTACTATCCCAGGTGCCTTAGCTATCCACTTAGCTTTTCCTGACTGGCTATGTTCAACTAGCAAAGCTTCAGTTGTGCGATCGCCTCTACCAATATCCTCTAATAACCAACCTTGCAATAAGGGATCTATTGTTAACCAGGGAGGGAGAATACCAAAATTATCCACAATTGCACCATTCAACTTTCAACGCCAAAAAAAATTTTAACGCGTTCAAGCATTGATATACATAGGTTTTAGCAAATTATTCAAATATTTATCCAAGAAAATCTGAAAAAGTAGTTGACAAGGCTTGGTGGTGTGGGTATTATTAGAAAGTGCCTGAGAGAGAAGCGCAAACGAAGCGAGCTCGGAGGGACACCGAACCTTGAAAATAATATAGTTTGAAGCCAGTATACAACACTTGAACAGCGGTTGTAAAGAATGGAACAAAGTTAATTACAAATTAGTTTGTG
>JASJCJ010000153.1 GCA_030066045.1 Calothrix sp. MO_167.B12 | reverse complement strand
TATAAGGCTAAGTGATAGAAGATTAAATAAGCTGCGTTTATATTGCGCTCATCAGGATAAATCAATGACTCGTGTTATTGAAGATTTTATAGATACGCTTCCAGAACAAAATATTGGTAAAAACTCAACTACCCCACTCTCTGTTAAGCCTACAGCTTAATTCAGTTGCGGGGCGTTTCGTTTTTACCTCGCAATTCATCCCACACCTCCCGTTCCGGGTAGGATGTGGGGCTTCTTGCTGTTTCAGCTAAATAAAATTTTAGGCGACTCTGCCTGTATCCTCTCAAGAAATACAGTACCTCGCAAGTGAGTGAAATATAGGAGTGGGGGAGTGGAGGAGTGAGGGAGTGAAGATGAGCTAAACTGTGGCGTATTTAATTTGTATATCCGACGCAGGCAAGATGTTGTATATCCGACGCGGGCAAGATGCCCGCACTACAATAATTTGAGGTTTTCACCTTATACAATTTAGCTGCACAGCAGCTTAAAACATGTCATCTCATCATCCCATCACCTGATTATCCCATCTCATCATCATCAGAGGGAAAATTTGGCAATTCCACAGATGCCAAGGATTTTCTGCCTTTAGGTGGACGTTGGGGATATACCACTGGTGAGGGAGAAGCTTGTTCTTCAGTATATTCCTCCCAGGAACTATGGGACTTAGCGCTTTCTAGTGCCTCCAAAGGTGACACTTGGGGTACATCTGACCAATAGTCTTCTGCTGGTGTTTCTGCTATAGTTTCAACAATGGGCGCGATCGCACCACCATCTACGGTTTCCACAATGGGTACAATGGGTTTGTCCCTTTCCTGATGACTATCTACTAATGGTTCCACAACATCAGTTTCCTCCTCAGTTGCGGTTGGGAAAGGTGAATTATCATTCCCATTGTGATTTGGCAGATGACTTGACTCTGGCTGAGCGATCGCTTCTAATAAAATAGATTGGTCTTGATTTGCCAATAATGCTTGGATGGCACGATCTAATTTTTCATCCCATGGATGAGCTACAGCTTCATCATCCTTGGTGGCAGGGGAATCAAAAGCTTCTGTAGACAAATCCTGTGGTGATGGGATAGTGCTGCTTGCAGGTGGTGTAGGTTCAAATTCCCAATTTAGTGGTTGTGTAGTCTCTGCCTCTGCTTCTAACTCGGTTTCTATATCACTAGGTGATGACAAACATAATTCTTCCCAGGTATGATTCAAATCATCTGTACTAGATTCAGAATCTGCAGACCAAGGTTGAATGGGGTTGGTATGAGAAAATAGTGAACTAGTAGCTGGAGAACATCTGGAGTTGTTATCAATATCATGGTACTTGTTACCAGTATCATCCAGGAAATCCCCCGTTGGCACCGGCGCATCCAAACATTTTTCCAAAGCGGCTTTAAATTGTAGTGTTTGCCGCTGCTGCCGCATTAATCTAGTACGTAATTCCCGGCAAGCATTCTCTGATTGCAATAGGCGATGGGATTGCTCGTCATAGTTTGTTTGAATGTCCGCACACTCCCTTTCCAATTGGGCAAGGCGTTGTTGACTTAGTTCTAGGTGTGCCTTGTAACTTTCTACTAAACTTTCTTGGCGTTGGTTGGTTTGTACTCCAGTGTCTAACTCCGCAAACAAAGTTTTAATCTGCTCTTGCGCTGCACTCAATTCTTGGGTTTGTTGGTTGAGCATTGAGTCTTTGACACTAGAGCGTTTCTTCTGTAATTGCAAAGCCTCTTCTGTATCAGCCAAAAACCGCTTTAGTTCCTCTACCTGATTGTATAAATTATCATTATCAGCACGTAATTCTTTATTCAATGTCAGGAGTTTCTGAAACTCAGCATCAATTAGTGCTTGTTTTTCCTTGTCAGGTTCGGCAACCCAGTCTGATTCAGTTGTAGTTGTAGTTGTACTTATATTTTTATCTGTATCTATATCTATAATTAATGGTTCATCTTCATCTATAGTTAATTGTTCTTCTTCCATTGGTTGGGCTGCTGGTGACAATTGAGGAATTGCCCTATCTTGATGAGGTACAACAGAATAAAAAGGACACATCGCCTCTTCTGACTGTGGCGAATTAGGATTATTCAATGACTCCTTCGCAGTCTTATTATTTGGGTTTTCAGCTTCGTTCATCACTCGTCACCCACCAGCTTACAATTGAACAACAGCAACTACAGTGAAATTACTCACATATGTTGTCTTCTTAAATTCTACTTTACAAGACAATATTTCCTTTCCCCAACAAAAATCATTAATCATTAATGAGTTTTACTTATCTGGCTCGTTTTCAAACCGATGACGTTCAGTTTAAGTGATATTTGTGGTTGGTTTCAATATGGTGTTATTGTATTGCACCTAGCTTGTAAATAGGGAGTGAAGGAGGGAAGGAGTAGGGGCGGGGTTTCCCCGCCCAGAGTGAGGGAATTATTTTCATCTGCAGGTTGTGTACCAAAGTTCATGGGGGGCTAGCTTGAAAATAGTTAATCAGCGCGGAGTAGGGGCGCATTGCGTGCGCCCTTGAGGAGTTAGAGACAAAAAAAGGGGAAGCCACAAGGAACCTGAAGGGGCTTAACAACAGCTACAAAAAACTTAAACAAATTTGTGGAAGTATAGCACTACGCAATTAGGGCGCGGACATTGTTGAATGCAGCAAACCTATGAACAGTAAACTTATTACTTATTACTTATTACTTATTACTTATTACTTATTACTTGCGCGTAGTGCTATACCTGAGCCATAAGCTAAGGTTGCTTCCTGTTGCCTCATACCAATTTTGTCTCTTCTTCAAACTGCTTGACTGCATCCAATAAATAATCCATATAAGTACTAGCAACTATAGATAATTGTTTACCAGATGGATAGACAAAATACCAATTCCGGCGAATAGGAAAATGCTCCACGTCTAAAATTGTAATTTCCTTTCTCTCAGCTGCTGAAATTAAAGTGTGGCGAGATAAAACAGAAATACCTAATCCACCGATAATTCCTTGCTTAATAGCTTCATTGCTGCCCAATTCCAGCTTGACGTTTACCTCCACATCATGATCATCGAACAGTTTTTGCACTGCTCGGCGTGTTCCCGAACCAGGCTCCCGCATAATAAATTGTTCCCCATTTAAAGCCTGAATGGGAATCTTCTTTTGCTGAGCCAAAGGATGCTCGACAGGTGCTAAAACTACCAACGGATTTTCTAAGAATTGCCGGTGGGTGACATCCATATTTTCTGGGACTTGGGTCATGATATATAAATCATCAAGATTACTAGTCATACGCTCTAGCATTCCTTCATGATTTGTCACTTGTAGGGATATATCAATACCAGGGTAAAGTTGACAAAAAGGACCTAATAAACGAGGAATAAAAAACTTTGCGGTTGTAATTACCGCTAAACGCAATTGTCCCTGCTTTAGCCCTTTCAAATCGGCTACTTTCATTTCAAATTGGGCCATGGTATCAAAAAGTTGCCGACACGTGGCAAATAATTCCCTGCCAGCCTCCGTTAAATACAGACGCTTCCCTACCTGTTCAAATAACGGCAATCCCACCGACTTCGTCAACTGCTTGATTTGCATGGAAATTGTGGGCTGAGTCAGAAATAGCTCTTCTGCAGCACGGGTAAAGCTACCATGTCGCGCCGCAGCTTCAAATACTTTTAACTGGTGTAAGGTTGCTTGATTCAAAAGATATGCTCCTTTGTCACGGGACAAGGTGAAGGGGAAAAGGGAAAATATTCAGGGAAGAACAAGGTGTTGGGTAGTACGGTAATGGAGAAATTATTCTAGACCAATGTCATGGGGAACAATAAATAGAATTGATGATTGCTTTAATGTTGCCAATGTTGCCCATGTACTTACCCTAAGCTACGTCTCCTTTTTATCCTTGTTGTCACCCCATAGGGGTAAATCCTTTACCCTTGAATCTTTTTCCCTTCCCCTTTCTTGCAAAAGTATATTCCTGCAAGAGGTCTAATAAATAATGTAATACCTCTAAGGGATGGCAAACCATAGAATGCCATCACAATACACAACCCATAATCATAGAAAAAAATCTATGCTATTGATTTGAATAATTGTATTTAACTTATGCAAGAAAGCAGTTATGATCGAATCAACAAGCAAAGTGTAAGATGCCTTCTTGTCAACGTTGCACACCTTTACCACGTGATAATGAGGATATGGTAGTTATAAGGGCTATCCTAACCTGATTCACACAGGTGTGTACAACGTTTTTCTTGTTGTTAGTTTTCGTATGTTTCTTCTGTAACCTTGACAGGCAGTGTGTTTAAATCTGGCAATGCCAAAACCTCTTTTTCGGCAACTTGGTCTTTGATATTCACTGGTAAATTTACCGGCTGAAGTTCTTCCACCCAACAACTTGCTACTGGTAAAGTCTGTTCTAATTCATCTAGTGGTCGAGGAATCACCATGACAGCATTTAACTCCCCAATGCTCTCTGCTTCGTACATTCCCGCCTCAACCGCTACTGCAACATTAGCTACAGAACCACGAATTATGGCCGTACATAAGCCAGCACCAATTTTTTCATACGCTGCTAACTGGACATCCGCCGATTTTAACATCGCATCTGCGGCTCCTACCATTGCCGGAAATCCTCTGGTTTCCACTAAACCTATGGCTTGGTTACTCAGACGACTATAACTTCCACCTTCCGCAATTTCATGTAGACGACTAGTAATAGGTAATACCACGCTCAGATTGGGATCGGGTCGGGGAATTACCAAACTAGAAACAAACTGGTCGAATCGTTTGGCGGTTTGTTCCCCGGATTCCACTGCTAAACGGACATTGGCAATCCCACCCCGGACGATCGCGGTACAATGACCATTACCAATCTTTTCATAGCCAATTAAGTGAACCTCGGCAGATTTAAGCATCATATCTGCCGTACCCACAATTGCTGGAAAACTATGGGTAGATACCAATCCTAAGGAACTGTCTTGGGAATAATCTCGACGACGGGATTTTTGGTATGCCTCCATGTTAATTCTCCAGGGTACTCAAGGTAATAAATTATAATTAACACTTAATCAGACCAATCGTCAGAGACGGGTTTATTTAAGGATCGGCGGTGGGGAAATAAAGTGATCAACAACTGTTGTATACTTCCTTGCCCATAAATATGAGCACCAAAATTTTCCGAGGGAGCGATCGCAGGTTCTGAATTTTCTGATTTTTCGGTCGAGGTGTCAACTTGTTCTGTGGAGGTATCTGGTTGTTCTGTGGCAGTAGTTTCTAATTGAGCTTCTACCTCTTTTTGGGCAACATCTTCTGTTTCTAATTGAGCTTCCATCACTGGTGGAGAAACATTTTTTGTGATTTTCACCTTGATGTCTACTTGTTCTTCTCCTGTAGTTTCTAAACTTAATTCAGAGTCAGCAGTTGTAGATGATGGTGATGGCAAAGTTTTCTCTGTCTCACTTACAGATTTGGCGATCGCTCGACTATTATCTCCCAGAATGGAACCAGGTGCTATGATTTGTCCTGATTCAACAGAGCAATAAAACACTGTGGTAGCCGCACCAATACAGACATTTTCTCCTATTTTACCTTCACCTACCATCAGAAATCCAGCCCCCAAGTTAGCCCCTGCTGATATTTCCAAGGTTCCCTGTTCGACTTGGAGGATAGACCCCATGCCAATACATACTCCTGAACCAATAATGATTTTACCGTTGGGAGTCGCTTGGAGAATCACCCCTGGCGCGATCGCAGCACTGGGATGAATAATCACCTCGCCACTGATATAAGAATCAAAGTTATTGCCTAGACGCAGTGGCGGCACAGACATGGAAATTGTAACCTCAGTGATTAGTAATTGAGAATTAAATACTAGTCACTAGTAACTTATTACTAGCAACTAGTAACTTAATTTACCCATTTATGGACGTTGAATAATACTTTCCAGTACTCGACGTTTGGCTTTAGGGTCAATGCCAATTAACCGCACGTACTCTCCTTGGTACTCTGCCAAATAGGATTCTAAGGCAGCAACTATATCTCTTTCGGAACGGGACTCAATTTGCCCGCAGCTTGACCAAGAGCCGGTGCGGAAACGTCTGTGGTCTACGTGTTCAGCACTAATTTTGAAGCCACCAGCCAACAATTGTCGAATTTGGTCTGTGACCTCAGAATCTAAGCTGCTGCTTGTCACTGCGCCACTACTAGCACTACTAGCACCATAACTGCTACTAGCCACTGTCTTGGAACTAGCAGATGCAGCCACTGGACCGTTGGGACGCTGAATAATACTTTCCAGTACCCGACGTTTTGCCTTGGGATCAATGCCAATTAACCGCACGTACTCCCCTTGATGATTGGTCATGCATTCTTCCAAGGCAGCAATGACCTCGTTGGCAGAAGTGCTATTTATGGGTTGACAACTTTGCCAAGAGCCTGTACGGAATCTGCGCTCATCTACGTGCTCCGTACCAATTTTAAAACCACCAGCTAATAACTGACGCACTTGGTCAACGGTTTCCGTCCCTAGAGAACCGCTACTGTAGCCACTACCATTACCATTACTGCTGTAACTAGTAGTTTGTCGGGAGGGAGCCTTAAAGGAAGTAGACCCTTGTACCGCTCCATTGGGGCGTTGAATAATGGTTTCTAATATCCGCCGCCTGTCCTTAGTATCAATGCCAAACAGACGTACATACTCACCACTATGCTCTGTGAGACAACCTTCTAAAGCTGCGATCGCTTGATCCAGGTTTCTGGCTTCAATTGGCTGACAGCTAGACCATGAACCTGTACGGAACCGTCTTTCATCTACGTGTTCTGTACCAATTTTGTACCCTTGTTGCAACAGATAACGGACTTGATCTACCGTTGCCTCACCCAACCGATTGCTAGACACTTGATTACTCCTTTCAAACCCATTCAAATTTGTACTTGTATAAGAGCTATTCATTTCATCCCGAATGGGTGCAATGCATATATTATCCTCAGCACAAAGATAACCAGCCCGTAGTGCTTGGTTAATACCTACTACGTGGTGTGCAAAATCCTTGTCATCAGCTTGCACATCTGGTAATCTATCAGCCTGCTGCTGGGTAGTAATTACAGCTCCAGAAGGTATGTATTTTCCCGGGGGAATTTCCACATTCTCAATCAGAGCATGCATCATGACAATGCAACCGGCACCCACTCTGGCATTAAATACTGTAGAACGAAAACCAATAAAACAGTCATCCCCGACATAAGCTGGTCCATGGATCAGAGCCATATGGGTAATACAAGTATTATTACCAACCCATACCGAGTATTCCTTCTGGTCATCACCAATAACTCGACCTTGCTCCAAACCGTGAATGACTACACCATCTTGAATATTAGTATTTTCACCAATATAAAAGGGCGTACCCTCATCGGCTCTAATAGAAGTACCTGGGGCAACGATGACATTAGGACTAATGATGACATCGCCAATAATATTGGAAAAAGAATGTATGTAAGCGGTGTGATGGATTTCTGGTTCAGCTAAATTCCTTGACCATGGGGTTGGGGGAGCCGCCGTACTGCGGACTACCATGATTGGATTCCTCCTCTCTTCGGCTACTACCTACTAGCTACTAGCTATTAGCTATCAGCTTATCTACATTAATCAAAAATTAGGATTGATATAAACTAAACAGCCGATGGCTAATGGCTAGATAATCGATTGATCGCTATCTAGCGATCCTGTGATTTTTTGTTGTAAATTTGGCGATTCTCAACATAAATTGTATCGATAATCGCCACCACTACTGCATCTATGGGACGCTTGTCATTACCTTGAACTTGGCGTGCTGCATTGCCACCACGACTGATGAGTACCCACTCATCCACTCCCGCACCAACACTATCCACAGCCACCTCATAGTTGGGTAAGGTCTGTCCTTCTTCGTCTACAAACTGCAACAACAGTAGCTTGGCACCCCTAAGACTAGGATCTTTCTGGGTACTAACTACTGTGCCACGAACCTTGGCAATTTGCATGTTTAGGCTACTATCTTTGACCGAAAGGACGAATGGGGTTGACACTCTCGCGGAACTGTTCTACATCTTCGGTATAATTAATCGGCAGTACATATTCCAAGTTTTCATGGGGACGAGCAATAATGTGGGTAGATAGTACTTGCCCAGCACCTGCTTTTCCTACTCCATCAGTGACTCGCTTCACATTTTCTATACCCGCTGCCACTGAAGCTTGAACTTCAGAAACATCTCCCCGCACAATTACAGTCACCCGACCACTACCGATTTTTTCATAACCAACCAAGGTTACACGGGCAGCTTTGACCATCGCATCTGCTGCTTCTACTACTGCTGGAAACCCTAAGGTTTCTACCATTCCCACTGCAATTGACATCTTTAATTATCCTTAACCAAAAAATTGAGGCGAACACCTAACTAGAGCCACAAGAAAGAAACCCCGACAAGATTTGGAGATTCTAGTTTGAGATTGCATATTCCTTGCAAATCTGCAACTATACTTATTTTTTCATTACATACAACCCATAAATAGGATTTGCCCTAAACCAGTTCCTCCGGAATCAACATTTTGGACTGATGCCAAAAATTTCAACCCCTTGACAAACTACCTATGTCCGAAACTGTTCTACAGCCTCCGTATACTGTATGGGCAAGACGTATTCCAAATTTTCGTGGGGACGAGCAATAATGTGAGTTGATATAACCTCACCACCATTAACTCTGTTGGCCGCATCTATTCCAGCTGCTACTGAGGCTTGTACCTCAGATACATCTCCTCGCACAATTACGGTCACGCGACCACTACCAATTTTTTCATAACCAACCAAGGTTACGCGAGCAGCTTTCACCATCGAATCAGCAGCTTCTACAACTGCTGGAAACCCTCTAGTTTCAATCATCCCAACCGCAATTGACATCGCAGAACTCCCACTAAAATTAATTCGCTTCGTACACTTCAGTCTGTTTTTTTGACGGGAACACCCATCTTGTGGCTATTAAGTATTCTTACAATCAAGCATAGAAAAGCTTTGTCCCCCTGGCAATATAAATTACCATAATACTTTGTAATAAAAAAGTTTAGATAAATTAATAATCTGGAAGTTGTTGCTTACCTGAGGTGGAAATATACATGGTTTTATAACTGATGCTTCTGCCTTATAATTTACTTGTTAGCTAAAATATAAGGCTGATGGTGACAGATGTTCTACAACATATTTTTCTATTTGTAGAGCATATCAGTCATTTTTCTGTTGGTATATAGTTATTTTTACTACATTCATTTATGACGCATTTACCAGTGTTGTTTGTAACATTGGTAATCCCTATAAATAAACTGCCTTTTTTTTGATAAAAATTCACATAATACACCAGGGAATATTAAGATTTATAAATAATTTATTAATTTGAAGAAAAACATTTTTAGATGGATTTGTAAGACATAGGTATGGACTCAGAAAAAAGTCATTATAAAAAACAAATATATACACCTTTGTGTTGGATATATGAATTGACAGAGATATTTTGAGGCTAACTTATTCAGGGAAATGTAGATGAATCAATTGCTATTTTCAACAACTTGGTGTGTGCCTATTTATGGATTGATAGGTGCAATTTTTAGTTTACCGTGGTCAATGGGAATAGTGCGCCGTACAGGTCCTAGACCGGCTGCTTATGTGAACTTATTGGCGACTATATTAGCTTTTTTTCATAGTGTATTTATTCTGAGAGATATTTGGTCTCAAGAAACACAAAATATTTCATTTACTTGGTTTGAGGCTGCTGATTTCCACCTATCTCTTACCTGGGAAATATCTGAAACCAGCATTGGTGCAGTTGTCTTAATTACTGGATTAAGTTTATTAGCACAGATTTACGCCTTGGGTTACATGGAAAAGGATTGGGCTATTGCCCGTTTCTTTGCCTTAATGGGATTTTTTGAAGCGGCGCTCAGTGCCTTGGCGATGAGCGATTCCCTATTCCTCACCTATGCTGTGCTGGAAATTCTCACTCTGTCTACTTACTTGTTAGTAGGATTTTGGTATGCCCAACCCCTAGTGGTGACAGCTGCTAGGGATGCCTTTTTTACTAAGCGGGTGGGAGATTTATTGCTGTTGATGGGAGTAGTAGCTCTTTCTACTTTTGCCGGGAGTTTGCAGTTTTCTGACTTGTATGAGTGGGCGCAAACAGCCCAATTGAGTCCCTTGACCTGGAATTTACTGGGTTTAGCATTGATTGCTGGTCCTGCGGGTAAATGTGCCCAATTCCCCTTACATTTATGGTTGGATGAAGCTATGGAGGGACCAAACCCAGCTTCAGTACTACGAAATTCTATGGTAGTTGCTGGTGGTGCTTATGTTTTATATAAACTGCAACCAATTTTAGTTTTTTCACCCTTAGCTTTAAACACCTTGGTGATTATGGGTGTATTAACTGCTGTGGGTGCCAGCTTAGTATCCCTGGCTCAGATAGATATTAAACGGGCATTGTCTCACTCCACCAGTGCTTATATGGGCTTGGTGTTTTTAGCAGTGGGTTTGGAGCAAGGTGGGGTAGCACTCATGTTACTGTTTACCCATGCGATCGCCAAGGCTTTGTTATTTATGAGTTCTGGTTCAGTAATTTTGACCACCAGCACCCAGGATTTGACAGAAATGGGGGGGTTATGGTCGCGGATGCCAGCTACTACCACGGCTTATGTAGTGGGAGCTGCGGGGATGGTCACTCTCCTGCCCCTAGGTAGTTTTTGGGCGATGCTTTCTTGGGCTGAAGGTTTGTGGTTAATCACCCCTTGGGTATTAGGGGTATTAGTGTTGGTGAATGGATTAACAGCATTAAATTTAACTAGGGTGTTTCGCTTGATATTTTGGGGAGAACCGCAGCAGAAAACCCGTCGCACACCTGAAGTTCCCTGGCCTCTTGCCGTACCAATGGTTTCTTTATCAATAGTTACCCTTTTAGTGCCATTAATGTTGCAGCAATGGTATTTACTACCTAATTGGGAGAGTATTAATTGGTATGTGTTGTTTTTGTTGGTACTTTCTAGTGTGGTGGGGGTAATCATCGGCTGTAATATTTATCTGCACAAAGCTTGGTCTCAGTCAAGAATTAAGACTTGGAGATTTGTGCAAAACTTATTGGGTTACGACTTTTATATTGATCGCATTTATAAACTGACAGTGGTGAGTGCGGTGGCTTTATTATCCAAGATTTCGGCGTGGTGCGATCGCTATTTAGTTGATGGTTTGGTAAATTTGGTGGGGTTTGCGGCTATTTTTAGCGGACAAAGTTTGAAGTATAGTATTTCTGGTCAGTCCCAAGGCTACTTGCTAACCATCCTCATTGGTATCAGTTTCCTGGGATTTTTTATTGTTTGGTCTTTAGGTTTGTTGGATAATTTACCCTTTTAAAGGTAAAAGCGATTTACCCAGTGCTTTGTCCCATTAGTTATGAAGGGTTGGATAATGAACCGCAAAGGCGCAAAGAACGCGAAGAAAGAGAAGGAGAGGATAAGTATAGAACTTGGTTTACCTATGAAAATTAATGGGACAGACCACTAGTCATACCATTGTGTCGAATGAATTTTGCCTGTTTTCTTTTACCTAGTTGATTATGCTCAGTGCGTTGATTTTACTGCCATTATTGGGTGCAGTTGTAGTTGGTTTCTTCCCCATTGGTATCACACCAAAAGCTAGCCGTAACTTGGCTTTAATTGTTGCTACCGTCATTTTTTCCTGGACTATTGTCTTAGCTATTCAGTTTCAGCCCACCGATGTCAGTCAACAATTTACTGAATCTTTCCCCTGGATAGATGCTTTAGGTTTGACTTATCAAGTTAGTGTTGATGGCTTATCTTTGCCATTATTGATTTTAAATGGGTTATTAACAGGCATTGCGATTTATAGTACGAATCCAGATATCCAGCGTCCGCGACTGTATTATTCTTTGTTATTACTGTTAAGTGCAGCAGTAATGGGCGCGTTTTTGGCACAGGATTTACTATTGTTTTTCCTCTTTTATGAAATAGAGTTGATTCCCCTGTACTTATTAATTGCAATTTGGGGTGGGGAAAGACGGGGTTATGCTGCCACAAAATTCTTGATTTACACAGCTGTTTCTGGGATTTTAGTCTTAGCTAGTTTCCTGGGTGTGGTTTGGTTAAGTGGTTCTCATAGCTTTGCATTAGCGGGTTTAGATACCAGTGCTTTACCCATGACAACTCAAATTATTCTGCTAGTAGGAATTGTTATTGGTTTTGGAATTAAGATTCCCTTAGTGCCATTCCACACCTGGCTGCCAGATGCCCACGTAGAAGCTTCCACACCAATTTCAGTATTATTAGCAGGGGTGCTGCTAAAGCTGGGAACTTATGGGTTACTGAGGTTTGGCATGAATCTCTTACCCACCGCTTGGGTTTATATATCCCCTTGGTTGGCAACTTGGGCAGTGGTTAGCGTACTCTATGGCGCGTCCTGTGCCATTCCCCAAACAGACATGAAAAAAATGGTGGCATATAGTTCCATCGGACACATGGGTTATATTCTCCTAGCTGCTGCTGCCGCCACTCCCTTAAGTATTTTGGGTACAGTTATGCAGATGGTTAGTCACGGCTTAATATCCCCACTGCTATTTTTATTAGTGGGTGTGGTGTATAAGAAAGCAGGTAGTCGGGATTTAGAAGTCATTCGGGGATTGCTCAACCCAGAACGAGGTTTACCCCTAATTGGGAGCTTGATGGTGTTGGGTGTAATGGCAAGTGCTGGTATACCTGGTATGGTGGGATTTATTTCTGAATTTATTGTATTTCGTGCCAGTTTTGAGGTGTATCCGCTGCAAACCCTCCTATGTATGCTCGGCACAGGCTTGACTGCGGTATATTTCTTGATTTTGATGAATCGTGCCTTTTTTGGGCGTTTGTCTGCCCAGGTTATAAATTTACCACGGGTATATTGGAGCGATCGCGCCCCGGCAATTGTTTTAGCTGCATTGATTGTCATTTTTGGCATCCAACCATCTTGGTTAGCGCGATGGACCCAAGCAACGACCTCAACAATGGTAAATAACCAAAACTTCCTAGCTAGTGTTGTGCTAGATCGGCAGGATTCTGCGATGGGGAATAAAAATTCAGTCTGGTTCCGCAATAATTAATCATTAATTATTTTTGTTAATCATTCCCTGCTCATTTATTTTTGTTTTTGGAAAAATTGCAATGGTTACTACTACTAAGCAGGCAGACGAACACCCTTTAAATGAGTTTATTGAACGCCTCAAAACTGGCAAAGGATTACTTGTTGATACTCCCCAAAATGTTTTGGAAGTAGTAGGAATTCTCAAAAGTTATGGGGTAGTTTTGGATGCTTATTCCAACAACCTAATTTATATTGCCGAAAACCAATTTTTAGAATTCTTCCCATTTTTTAAATATTTTAATGGTGAAATTAATTTTGCCAAATTACTGCGTCACTGGTGGCACAATCGCATTAATTATGAATATGCAGAATATTGCATGAAAGCTATGGTGTGGCATGGTGGGGGGGGATTAGATGCATATTTAGATTCAGAGGATTTTCAAATTTTGGCAAACGCAGTAATTAAAGCCAAATTTAAAAATAATCCCTTGATACTCGGAATCAATCAATTATTCCCAGATTTTTTAATTGAACAATTACGAGTTTCTTCCTATTACAGTGGTTTGGGACAGTTTTGGCGGGTAATGGCTGATATTTTTCTCAGCTTGTCAGACTTGTATGATAGCGGCGAAATTAAATCCATACCCCAAATTATCGAGCATATAAAAGCGGGTTTAGTGGCGGATGCGGGTAGACCAATTGTCTACAAGGTGAAAATCCGCGAGCAAGTTTACGATCTTCTGCCACCTAAAGCAGGTTTAACATTTTTGCCAGATACAGCCATACCCTATGTAGAAGCAATTTTCTTTAGAGGAACCCCTTTCCCCGGTACTGTTTCCTACAATGCCCAGGCATACCAAATACCTCCAGATCAGGGTAGATTTCAATATGGTGCATTGTATGCCGATCCATTGCCCATTGGTGGTTCAGGTATTCCTCCCACCTTGCTCATGCAGGATATGCGCCACTACATACCAGAGTATTTACACGCGGTTTATCGCCGTACTCGTCGGGAGGAAGATGATTTGCTGGTGCAAATTTGTGCCACATTTCAGAAATCGATGTTTTGTGTGACTAGTGCTGCGATTATTGGGTTGATGCCTTATCCTGGGGACACTGAAGATCCATCGGAACAACAGGCGAATCAGGTGTATTTAGAAAAATGGTTGGATCGTCTTACAACTTCCCGTTTGCTGGATGCGAATAAGTAGGGCTTGCTGTCGCCAGAAGGGAAGATAACAAAAAAATTCTTAGGACTAATTGCAAATTCAGAAGGCAGTGAAAAAGGACGAAGTGTGGATGAAAGTCCTCAGCATCAAGTTACTGTTTCCCCCTTTTATATGGGTAAATTTGTAGTTACCCAAGCCCAGTATGAAGCAATCATGGGTAAAAATCCCTCTCGCTTCAAAGGGAATAAGCGACCCGTAGAACGGGTATTTTGGCATGATGCAATGGAGTTTTGCCAAAAGCTGAGTCAAAAGACGGGACGAACCTACAGATTACCTAGTGAAGCAGAATGGGAATATGCTTGTCGTGCAGGAACCACCACACCATTTTATTTTGGGGAGACAATTACAACTAATTTAGCTAACTACAACGGTAACTATACATACGCTTCTGCACCTAAGGGTGAATATAGGAAACAAACCACGGATGTAGGAGCATTTCCACCCAATGCCTTTGGTTTATACGATATGCATGGCAATGTGTGGGAATGGTGTCAAGACACTTGGCATGATAACTATAATGACGCACCTACAGATGGAAGTGCTTGGATTGAGAATGATAATAATTATCTCCGAGTGTTGCGCGGTGGCGACTGGTACCTCAACTCTTCTATCTGTCGCTGTGCTGATCGGAATAGGATCAATCCAGACAATAGTGGCAGTGTCTACGGTTTTCGGGTTGTCCTAGTTCTTGCCTAAGGACTCCCTTTCCCTTTACCCTCTAGCCCTTTTGCCTTTACACTTCTCATACCAAATCCAAAAATGTTTGCGACACATCCAATTGAAAAATGTTTGTGACATATTCGATTGTAGGGGCGGGGTTACCCCGCCCCTACCAATAAATCATGTGTTGCATTCTTTGTTCAAATTGGTATTAACTTTTTCCTAAGGGACTTCCCATCTTAAAATATCCCAAAAATATCCTTCCTATATTAAGGGCGCAAGCCTTGCGCCCCTACAAATGCACTTTTGTATTTGGGATAATTTATTTTTTGGTGTATCTTTGGTAAACTTGTACACTCCCTAAATATTTTCCTGCTTTAACCAAGCTTGTAAATCAGCCATGCGAGTAAAATCAAGCAAAGCCTCACCGAGATTTTCCAGTTGTTCTAAAGGCAAAGCTTCAATCTGTTGACAAATATCCTGTGGTAATTCGCCCACCCTTCGAGTTAACTGACGAACAATGAGCCGCGCTTCACTTAATCTTCCCTGTTCTAGCCCTCGCTGTTCACCTTCCTGTATTCCTTCTTTTATTCCTTCTGACTTGATTTCCCGATAAACCCGCGTTTCTTGGAGTGTAATTCCCAACATTTTTTCTACCTTCCCTTGAGTTTTGTTGGGGACTTCCCATTTTTAAAAGCTCCCAAAAATATCCTTTATTAAGGGCGCAAGCCTTGCGCCCCTACAAATGCACTTTTGTATTTGGGATAATTTATTTTTTGGTGTACCTTTGATAAACTTGTACACTCCCTAAATGTTTTCCTGGTTCAACCAAGCTTGTAAATCAATCATACTGCTAAAATCAAGCAAAGCCTCACCGAGATTTTCCAGTTGTTCTAAAGGCAAAGCTTCAATCTGTTGACAAATATCCTGTGGTAATTCGCCTACCCTTCGAGTTAGCAGACGGAGAATAAGCCGTGCTTCACTTAATCTTCCCTGTTCTAGCCCTCGCTGTTCACCTTCTTTTATTCCTTCTTTTATTCCTTCTTTTATTCCTTCTGACTTGATTTCCCGATAAACCCGCGTTTCTTGGAGTGTAATTCCTAACATCTCTTCTACCTCCCTCTGGCTTTTATTGGTAAATTTGTAAACTATGATTGTTGTGACTAGCTCTATAATGGCGCGATTGTCTGGAGTTGCGTCTTGCTGATTCCTGGCTAATATATACCTTGCTTCTTGGACTGATTGCTCATCTTCAATTGTAGTCAATACCATTAATGCTACCCATATAGGTAATTGACGAATATCACCCAATTCATCCAAATAGATGCGATTTACCTGGGGGCTATTAAGTTGGCTTATGTAAGGCAGAGTATTATCTTGTTCGGTACTACGGGATGGGTAAATTACCACCAATTGCAGATTGCTAAATCGAGAACGATTCCGGTAGAAATATAAGTAAGATTCTGCAAATACCCTTTCGTAAAGCAAGTCATCTTTTTGAAACTGAACCTCGCAGAAATAAACAACCCCAGAATTTTCACCTTCAGGTGGCAAAAATACCCCATCGATTTCAAATTTTGGCTCTTTAACAGCTACTGAATCAAATTTGTATTCGTCTGCATTTTCTGGTGGATTTGTCAATAATTCAAATAGTAAAGTTGGGTATTGTTGAAATAGTTTATAAAAAATCGAATCCCGACGCATGGTAGTTTCCCCTTACCCCTGATACCAATTCCCTCAAGTTATTCCTCCACGTTCAAATCCCACAACCAAATCCCACAACCAAGGATTTGAAAATGCTTTGTGACTAACTCCTCAAGGGCGCACGCAATGCGCCCCTACTGGGTGCCTCCTAACTTTCAAGTTAGTCTCTCATGGACGTTTGTACACAACCAAGGATCTGAAAAGGCTTTGTGACTAATTCCTCGAGGGCGCACGCAATGCGCCCCTACAATCTTTAACCTGAAATGTTAGGCAATATAGGCTTCGGAGAGATAATCAGCCGCAGCAGATACAACTGCGATCGCACTTTCATAATTTAAGCGAGTCGGACCAAGTACTCCCACACTTCCTGACATGGAACCGCGATGATAAATAGACGAAATTAAGGAACAAGAACGAATTGGTTCTAGGGGATTTTCCGCGCCAATTCGCACGGTTACTTTTGATTTTTTGCTATCTTCATGATCAGGTTCTGCACAAATTAACCGCCACAATTGTTCTTGCTCTGATTCCAGCATTTCCATAATTGTTTGTACCTGCTGAATTTCCGCAAATTCTGGTTGGCGCAAAACCTGTGAGACACCACTGATTGTAATGTGTGTACTAGCTGGGGTGCGACTTAGTTGAACAAATTCTGTAATGCTTTTGGTTAATAAGTCGCTATAGTGTTGAAATTCTCGATCCAGTTGACTCCAATCCAAATTTTCTAACTCCAACAAACTTCTTCCCCGCAATTGGCTATTTAAGAAGTTGGAAACTATTTGTAATTCCCTATCGATTACCTCTACATCAATTTCCTCACCAGCGATCGCAGGAGGTATATTGATAATTGCTGAATGAGTTTCGTAATTATCCGTTACCACAATCAGCATCACCCTTCCTTGCTCGACTTGTACCAGTTGCAAGTGTCGTAATACGGCGGTACTACTTTGAGGCATGGTAATCAGACTTATACAGCCACTCAAAGTCGCTAATATTTGTGCAGCTCCTTGCAGTAGAAAGTCTAAAGTCCAATCTTTTTGAGCCAAGCTCTGTTGCAGCGCTTGTTCGACTTGTTTTGTTAGGGCTTCTGAAGGTGTGATGAGTCGATCTACATAAATTCGATATCCAGAGTCAGAAGGTACTCTTCCGGCAGATGTATGGGGCTGATAGAGTAATCCAGCCTTTTCCAGCACCCCCATAATATTGCGAATGGTGGCTGAACTTACACCCAGCTGATACTCATCGACGAGGGCTTTGGAACCAACAGGTTCTGCGGTGGCAATGTAGTGACGTACTGTTGCCCACAGTATATGTTGTTGTCGATTTGTTAACTGTACTTGCATAGAGCAGATTTTACTGAAGCCGAATCTTAATTGAGTTTTGAAAAAATTTGGGCAGATGACTCCCCAAGAATCATGAATACTAAAATAATGATGAATATATAGTCTTTTATTATGAGTTTATTATTTATTTTTGTAAAAATAAATCAAACAAAATTTACATTTCTCCCCCACTTCAGGGGAAAGTTCTGGCTGGATAATTTATTATTCCCATTTATATATGGTATATTTTCACATTGGTGCAAAAATAGCTGTATTTTAGGTTACGATCCATTTTTGCCTCCGAATCTACAGTTAGAGTCAGATGATACAGCAGCTTTTGTTGTGTATGGGGATGTCGGAGGCAAAAATGGATCGTAACCTAAAATACAGCTATTTTTGCACCAATGTGAAAATATACCATATATAAATGGGAATAATAAA
>JASJCJ010000010.1 GCA_030066045.1 Calothrix sp. MO_167.B12 | reverse complement strand
TTGGGTGATGATGTCATCAATGCTGATGATAATCTCGAAACCAATGGTGGTGCTAATGATGAACCAGATGCGACTGAATTCGCTGATGCTGATTTTGTCTTCGGTGGCGGTGGTTTAGATGTGATGATTGCGAATACTGGTGGCGATCGCTTGTTTGATTGGAATGGTGAATTTAATAGTTACTTTGTTCCATTTAGTCAGTTCGGTCAACCCACTGTAATCCGCAGTTCTTCTCCCCAGATTCGACAGTTCCTCCTTGAACTTGGTAAGGCTAGTGGTGCTGACCAATCTCTTACCGAACCTAATGGTGAACTTGGTTTGACTACTGCTGGTGAAACTGGTGACCCCCGCGATCCTCAACCTGGTACTACTAATGCTCAAAGAGATACCCAAGGTAGTCCTGAAGATGACCGCAATACTGGTTTACCATTGAATTAAGTTGGGCAACTGCTATGGCAAGATTCTTGCCATAGCAACTATCAGCCGGATGCCGTTACAAACCAGTACCATGCTGGTTCTTGCCAGGGTATTTCCATCAGATTACAAAATTGCCTGACTTTTTGCTCCCAAGATGAGGGGGTATCAAAATCAAGGGAGCTTGCTTTTCCCATTGAACCCATAGTTACAGATTCACGCACATAGACGTAAACTGCTCCTGGTGGTAGCCCTTCATCATAACGCTGACCAATACCCACTTCATGGATTTGTAGATTGGTTAGCTGCGGTACCACAGCTAACCGTCGTTGAAAACGTTCAACAAAACCCTCTCCTGGAATCACATCGGAGCCAGCTTGCCATAGCTCTGATTCTGATTGAGCTGTGTTGACAAAAAAGCCATAAAAAACCAAAGCATCAAAATCGAATCCCATAACATCATACCCTCACGACGATAACCAACGGGTTGCAACGTGCCAGCCTGGTTCCTGCCAGGGAATGTCATGAGCTGCACAAAATGCTGCTAACCGCTCCGCCCAATCTGGCTGTACTGAGGGGTGTCCTAACCGTTCAATTCTATTGCCATAGGGAGGCTGATTGCTCCAGGGAATCTGACATTCGGCAGCAACAATGGTGACATAGAAAAAACGGATATTTGCAGACTTACCATAATAATCAACCTTACAACCATAAGCACCAACCTGACCAACTAATGACTCATCAACTGGTGGTACATCCGGTTGTTGAAAATCAAAGCCCCAGAAAAGAATGCCTATATCTTGAAATGCAGGTGAGGAGGTCAAGAAATCGGGGAGTTTTCCTTCAACTTGTAATGCCTGTACCTGAGACAGGGTAATGCCACCCTCCCGTCGTTGAGCCGCATCTGCTGGTTCTATGCTCAAGTCCTGCCAACCTACTGCTTCTGCTGAATTTATACCATACCCGCGCCAAGTTGCGGCATTGTCAACATCAAATCCTCTCTCAATCCAATCCCAAATTTCGGTGAGAGGAAAACCCCCTAGCTTCCACCGGGTCAATTTATTTGGAGTGTAGCCGCGATTTAGCAGTTGGCGGGCTACCATGGGTTGAGCACCTTTAAACTGTTGCCAACTCCTAGCAGACTGAGCATCAAAGCCCTGTTCTACCCAAGCCAAGATCACATCTGGTTTAACTTGCCACCCCTTTAAATCCTCTGCTTGAATACCCATATCCAATAATCGGCGTGCGATGGCTGGATCTTTAGTTCCATTTCTGTTTTGCTGCCAAGCTTTGACTTCGTGTGCAGCAAAACCTGCTTGTTGCCATGCCAGAGCTGCATCTGGCTTGAGTTGGGCTGTTCCCTTCCAGGGCAAGGCATCTTCAATGGTAAAACCCAAGTCTTGCCACTGTTGTTCTATGCCATGGGGATAAATCGAAAAAAAGCGAATATTGCTATATTTGGGGAAATCGCCCAGATTGCGAATTTCATTGGGTTCATAGGTTTTACCATATACCTCACCTGGTTGGGGTTCCATGAAGAAACCCAGAATTGTCTCTGATGATGCATCGACAACCAGCAAATCTTGCAACCACTTCTTGGCGTAGTGGCTGTAGTAAGAATAAGGCTTTAAGTAAAAACTTCCAGCCATCGTCGCTCCTCAATTAACGAACAATTACTGACAATAGCATCCACTACATTTTAGACAGAACACGAAACCCAATACTCGAATAATGGAAACTGGCATCATAACAAAAACGATGAACACAATACCCCTAAAACGCCCAGAAGTTTTAACTAAACTCGGACTAGAACCCACCCGTGGGGTTCTTTTAGTCGGACCTCCTGGTACGGGGAAAACTCTCACAGCCCGTGCTTTAGCCGAAGAAATAGGAGTTAACTATATCGCTATAGTCGGCCCGGAAGTAATTAGTAAATACTACGGGGAAGCAGAACAAAGACTGCGGGCACTATTTGAAAAAGCGGCGAAAAATGCCCCTTGTATAGTTTTTATAGCGTTGCTGAATCCATGTATGAAAATTATGTTGCATGATTCCAAAACCCTTGTTCCAGACGTTGCAGTGCAACGTCTCTACACCCGTATTCATACTTCAAATCAGCAACGCCGTTTTTATTGATGAAATTGACTGCCTTGCCCCAGACCGCAGTAAAGTAGAAGGGGAAGTGGAAAAACGTCTGGTGGCACAACTTCTGAGCCTGATGGATGGGTTCGCCCAAACCAAAGGGGTGATTGTTCTAACTGCTACCAACCGCCCCGAACATCTTGACCCAGCTTTGCGCCGCCCGGGAAGATTTGACAGGGAAATACAATTTCGTGTACCAAATCGTCAGGGACGTTTAGAAATATTACAAATACTCACTGGCTCCATACCTGTAGATGGGACAGTAAATTTAGAAGGGATTGCAGATTTAACTGTCGGTTTTGTGGGTGCAGACTTAAAAGCTTTATGTCAAAAGTCAGCCTACAATGCTTTACGCCGTTATATCCCTTCTCTGGAAGGGGAAATTCCCGATTCGATGACGGTGAATCAATTAGATTTTCTCTCGCACATACTTCTAAGGCCAAGAGTACATCTGTTGCCGTATCTACCCGCAAGTTGCGTAAGTGGATTTCCTGGGGATTTGTTGCTGTCAAAGGCAGATAATCAGGACGTAATTGACAACATCTTTGCAGTTTCACCCCAGGGGTCAAGTTTAATTTGAGTACTGCATCTGTAACTGCGATCGCTTGTACTGCCTGTAATCGTTCTTGGAGTTTGGGTGTCAACAGTGTTGGGTTGTCTGCATACATGAACGTCCCTTGTCCGCGATCGCTTAAACTAACTAGTAACCCAGAATTAAAGTCGGCAGCATCTCCTAATCCCACAGTACACAGGGTAATACCATCTTCCGCCATTTTCTTGGCTTGCTCAATTAAAATTACCGCATCTGACAACACATCTCCCTGTCCATTAGTTGGATGTCCATCTGTAATCAGAATTCCTACCTTAGCCCTGTGAGTCTGGGAAGATAAAGTAGACTGAATCCAACTCAAGGCTAAATCTGTTCTGGTGACTCCTTGAGCAACTAAATTATGTAAAACAGCTTGCAGTTGGTCAAGTTGATTATTAGGTAAATTCTGCACTAGGGGAGTCACCCAATCAGCAAAACCTGCTACACAAATGCGATCGCTTTCCCGTAACTGAGATGCTAATCCCTGAGTTGCTGCTTTTGCCCATTGCCATTTTTCACCCTGCATTGATTCACTAGTATCCAAAGCAACAGCCAATTTTAATGGTAATGCTGCTTGTTGTTGAACATCACTCAAGGACGGTAAAATCCGCACCCGGAGAATGTGTTCGGATAATTGCGAACTAACTTTAGCAGGGCGATCCCAATCAAGTTGTAGGTTAAACATAATAATTAAACTAATTTGTAAATGTTTGCGACACTTCAATTATTTGTGGTAGGGGTTTAGCAGTGCTAAACCCCTACCCATCTGTCGCATTTTTATCTACTGACAGAATATCGTTACTTGAGCTTTTTTTGACTTTCCAAACATCCTCTTAGAAAATGGCGACGCTTAATAGGAGTTTTCAGGAGTTTAAGTAGGTTAAAATCTGAATTACTCATGATTTTATGTGAGTAGATGCTTAATTTGTTTATCCTCCTTTAAAGTGAGAGGGGTTGACGTTAATTAGAATCTAAGAAAATAATAATTTTTGGTTAAAAATTTTACCAGTTTTCCACTCTGTTTTCTTTCAACAACCCCTAAGTCGTCATCAAAGGTCAGCTTATATATCGTGTAGGTTGGGTCTACACTTCGTTCTACCCAAACTACAATTGATACTAATTTTGGGTTTGAAAACACGCCCTAGTCTCCCAAAATCCTTTGTCGCAAATTTTTACATTCTCACTCGTATAGTCACTATAACCATGAATTAGAAATACAAAGGCTATGCAGCCATTAACTTGTATATCTAGTCCCTTAGTCTATCCATAAGCATAGCTTACCTTAGTTTTAACAAATGGGTTGTAGGTTGAGGTAAAGCAGTTATGTCGCGCTTGCTTATTTATGCTAGGTATTCTACGGAGCCATTAACCCATGTTACGACGTAATTTTTTGTATGCCTCCCTGTTTGGTTTATCTTTGACAGTTGTTTCATGTACTCAAAGTACTTCTGATAATCAAACAGCTAGTTCATCAAATACTGCTAAACTTGCGTCAGACTCTCGTTCGGAATTGATTATGGGGCTGATTCCGGCTGAGAATAACGAGGAAATGGTGGAAAAGTTTGAGCCGATGCGGGCTTACATGGAAAAGAAACTGAATCGTCCCATCAAGGTTTTTACTGCTACTGACTATGCAGGTGTAATCGAAGCAATGCGGCAAGATAAAGTTGATATTGCTTGGTTTGGTCCTTTATCCTATGTATTGGCAGAGCAGGAAGCTGGGGCAGAAGCGTTTGCTACTGGAGTCCGTAAAAAAACTGGTAAATCTACATATAAAAGTATATTAGTTGTTCCAGGAAATTCTTCTGTTAAATCGATTCAGGATTTAAAAGGAAAAAATGTCGCATTTGTAGATCCCGCGTCTACTTCAGGTGGTTTGGTTCCTTCTTACTTGGTGTTAAAAGCAACTGGGCAAAAACCAAAAGAGTTCTTTGCTAAACTTACTTATGCAGGTTCCCATGATGCGGCGGGAATGGCTGTCAAAAATCAAACTGTAGATGCAGCAGGTACTAATGATATTACCTATAACAAAATGCTGAACAAGGGATTAATTTCCCAAAAGAGCAATCGTGTTTTGTTGTCATCAGATCCAATACCAGGTTCACCTTTAGCTTATCGTCAAGAATTGGATGAGCAGACAAAGACAAAAATTCGTGAGATAGTGTTGAATGCCCATAAAGATATTAAGGTGACTGGTTATGGGGATCTTTTGAATTATGAATCTGCTACTCCCAAAGACTACGAGATTGTCCGCGACATGATTAAGACTCTGGGAATCGGTCGCAAGGAAATCCTTAAGTAGGGAGCAGGGTGTAGGGTGTAGGGTGTGGTTAGGTGGAGTACCCTGTCCCCGCGTCTCCGCGTCACCGTGTCCCCGCGTCTCCCCATCCCCGCGTCCCCGCGTCACCGTGTCCCTGCGTCTCCCCATCCCCGTGTCCCCGAGTCCCCGCGTCTCCCTATCCCGTGTCCCCGCGTCCCCGCGTCCCCGCGTCTCCCCATCCCCTGTCCCCTATTCCCCAACATATGTATGTAATTCAACTTAATCAAGCGGGTAAAACCTATGAGAATGGAACAAGAGCAGTTCACCCCACTAGTCTCAACTTTGAGCCAGGAACATTTAATGCTATTCTCGGACCTAGCGGTGCGGGCAAGTCAACTTTGTTACGGATGATCAATGGCTTGGAAACACCGACTACAGGCGAAGTAATTATTCAAGGACAAACTTTAACAGCTCACAATCTGCGGCAAATTCGATCGCGCACGGCAATGGTATTCCAACAGTTTAATCTGGTGGGTCGTTTAAATGTCATGACCAATGTATTAACTGGGCGTTTGTATTACAGTCCTTGGTGGAGCAGTATCTTGTATCTGTTTGGTAAAAGAGATTGGAAAATTGCTCAGTGGGCACTCAATAGGGTTGGTTTAACAGACAAAGCTTGGGAACGGGTAGACCGACTTTCTGGAGGACAACAACAACGGGTGGGTGTAGCCAGGGCTTTGGCACAGCGTCCAGAGGTCATTTTGGCTGATGAACCTGTTGCTAGTCTCGATCCGGTGGCTAGTGAAGGGATTATGGAATTACTCAAGGAAATTTGTCGCCAAGATGGAATTACCATTGTGGCAAATCTTCACCAAGTATCCTTGGCTATGGGCTACGCAGATCGCGTTATTGGGTTAAATCAAGGGCATGTGGTATTTGATGATTCCCCACAAGCCTTGGTTGACGACAATTTACGCACAATTTATCAGAGGAAGGATGGCAGTCTAGATGACAGCTTGGAAATTGCGGTTACCGACTAAACATGGATTTGTGCCCTTATGGTGGGGATTGGGATTTATCTTACTACTAGGGGTATTAGCATCGGCAGCAGTTCTGGTAGAGCTGGATGTATTGCGATTGCTACAGTCAGGCGGTAATTTATGGCAATTTTTAGGTCAATTGCTGACTGTGCCAGATTGGGCTTATATACCTAAATTATTGCTGAAGATGCTGGAAACCGTCGAAATGGGAATTGTATCTACAGCGATCGCTCTTTTGTTGAGTTTGCCTTTGGGAGTCCTTGCAGCCGAAAATACCTCACCACACCCAGTTTTATATCACTGTATTCGCAATCTTCTCAATTTGATGCGTGCTTTACCGGAGTTGGTTTGGGCGTTGGTATTTGTTTCGGCTGTGGGCTTGGGACCTCTACCAGGGGTAATGGCACTTATTTTTGTGACTACGGGCTTTTTGGGAAAGTTCTTGGCAGAAAGTATAGAAGTGGTGGACGCGAATGGGGTTGTGGGGGTTAAATCTACGGGGGCTGGATGGTTGCAAACCTTAATGTTTGCAGTGTTTCCTCTGGCTTTACCAGATTTCATCGGCACTGTTCTGTACATCCTAGACCACAACGTGCGATCGGCAACAATTTTAGGGTTAGTAGGAGCTGGGGGTATTGGGTATGAGTTGGTGATGAGTATGCGGTTGTTTAATTACGGTCGTTTGATATTAATTGCCGCAGCTATTTACATAGTGGTGACAATATTGGATCGCTTTTCTGATGTTCTGCGGAGTCGGGTTATTTAGTTGGTGTTGCTGAATACTGTGATTGAGGCTGACACGGGGACGCGGGGACGCGGGGACGCGGGGACGCGGAGATGGGGAGATGGGGTGATGGGGAGATGGGGAGATGGGGTGATGGGGAGATAGGGAGATGGGGTGATGGGGTGATGGGGAGACGCGGGGATTATGGTTGATACTCTCTGACAAAATCATCCCGCAATTATGCAAAATTCAAAATGCAAAATGCAAAATTCAAAATCCAAAATTCAAAATCTAAAATCTAAAATCCAAAATCCAAAATTGAATATGTTTAACTCGTCATTGAAATTATTAAACCTACCACCCGCTCCTAGAAATTGGATTCCCTTGTGGATTAGTCTGGCTATTGTCCTCATTGGAGCGATGATTTGGCATCTTGGACTGTCCTTTGGCAGTGTGGTCATGGGTATTGATAATATTTTTGAATATCTTAGCCGTTACCTCAATCCTGACTTTACGGATTGGCAAAGATATTTGCTGCTCATGGTGCAAACATTAGCGATCGCTCTTTGGGGTACGGTATTAGCATTTGTTACCAGTTTTTTCCTCGCGCCTTTGGGAGCAAATAATCTCTCGCCACACCCAGTCATTTATCGCCTCATCCGGGAGTTGTTCAACTTTATGCGGGCAATGCCAGATTTGATGTTGGCGTTGATTTTCGTTACTGCCATTGGGCTAGGACCAACACCTGGTATTCTGGCGTTGGGAGTGCATACTTCGGGATTTTTAGGTAAGTTTTTTGCTGAGAGTATGGAGCGGGTAACTCCAGGTATTTATGAGGGTATACGCTCTACTGGAGCAAATCTACCCCAAGTTGTGATATTGGCAGCAGTCCCTTCAATTTTACCGGAGATAGCAGGATACACCCTTTACATTTTCGATCGCAATGTACGGATGGCTTCGGTTTTAGGTTTGGTAGGAGCAGGTGGTATTGGTTTGGAACTCCACGATAATCTGCGTCTATTTCGCTACAATGAATCCGCTGCATTGATTTTAGTCATCCTCAGTAGCATTGTGGCGATCGATTATCTTTCTAGTTGGATACGTCGGAGGATCAGCTAGTGACGACTCTCACCGCTCTCGCGTAGCGTGCGCGTCAGCGCGTAACCGCAAGCAGTGTAGCGGGAGCATCCAACCTCGCGGTTAGAATTTCCTGCTTCTTAGAACTGGCAACCCAGTATCCTCCACAGGCAGACACGATGCATCCTCACCGTGTTTTGTACGAGCAAAATCTTGCGTACAACCAAAGGTAACTGATTTTACGCAACCAACCTAACAGCGAAATTGTGTTTCTGGATGCAACCCCCTATCAGTTGTCAAGGTTCGGTTTCCCGGTGCAAATTACTGCCACTCCGAGATACTTGTATTTTACCTTAAATACTTATGACACACTCATGTTTCAGGTCATAAAGATTAAATCAAGATTGGTAATTAATAGGGCATCGAACCTTATTAATTACCCTCCTATCCCCTCGCCGCCAACCTACGGTGTGGCGGGAGTACCCCGGAGGTTTAGATGGATACATTTGTTAGAGTTTTTTCTCTTCTACTCATCATCTCATCATCTGGTCATCTCCCCACACTGCCGATGACTGCCAAGTCCTAGATGTTAAAAGAATTTAGAATGTAGAATTAACCTGAGTTTGGGATAAGCTGAAACCCTCATTACACCGTTGCTTGATTCTGGGATATATCAACGTGTTTACGTCGTTTCAGCCATTCAAGGTTAAGCTAAAAAATAATTGGCAAAGAATATAGTTAGGTATAAAAATAAGCTTTCTTTACCAAGAGAAATTTGATTATCATTAGAAAGCGGGTAACGCGATTCGAACGCGCGACATTCACCTTGGCAAGGTGACGCTCTACCACTGAGCTATACCCGCATTTTTCATGCTATATAACAATATCTCAAATTTTTCTGTATTTGTCAACTAATTACTATTTGCGATCGCTCTATGTTAGTTTTTTGCTAGGCAGGAGTATGAGTATATAGGGGCTTATGACAAGTTAGCCCCTCATGAACCTTGGTACACAACCTGCCTATGAAAATGCTTTGTGACTAACTCCTCAAGGGCGCACGCAATGCGCCCCTACAAACTCCGCGCCTCCTAATTATTTTCAAGCTAGTCCCTCACGTTCAACTAACAACTAACAACCATTTTCAAGCTAGCCCCTCATAAACGTTTGTACACAATCAAACATTAAAATATCTCGAGTGCGGCTCCCACACCTAAGCTGTCAACTAACAACTAACAACTAACAACTAACATTAAATTTCACATTGCTGAGTCCATTTACCATGATATTCCTGCAATAATGCGATCGCTTCTTCAAAGGTATCTACGCAGTGGGGTATTTCCATGTCACTAGGGCTTGCCATAGGGGGTGTGGGGTTTACCATATATTCCTGTGCCCAATTGAGGAAATCTGACCACATATGCCCTACCATAATTAGGGGTTTTTCGTGTATTTGACGTACTTGTAATAATTGCCAAATCATCAAGGCCTCTAAAGCTGTACCAATTCCCCCTGGAACGACGACGAAGGCGTTAGAAAGGAGGACAAAGTGATGTAACCTAGTGAAGAAGGTTTGATGTTGATAAACCTGTTCTACGAAGGGATTTGTACTTTGTTCAAAGTCTAAATCGACGCGAATACCAATAGATTTTGTTTGGTCGGCAGGGTCAGCAATTACACTGCCTTCATTAGCCGCCTGCATTAATCCCGGTCCCCCACCCGTAATTATATCGCATCCCATAGCAGTTAACTCAGCGGCAAGGTTACGTACTCCTACATATACTGGGTGTTCTGGTTTTAACCTTGCAGAACCAAAAATGGTCACCCGATAGCGATCGCATTGGGGAGGACGGATGGTGGTTAGGTTGTTGACAATTTTCCACAGTCCGAGAATAGAATCTTCTATGACTTGAAAAGATAATTCTGCGTCGTAGATGCTGATGGTGTTAGATTGTGACCGTGGGGGAGAGTTGGGATTTTCTGGATTGCGATCGCTCATAAATATTTTCTTTGCAATTATATCAGGCAGGAGGCAGAATTCAGCAGGCAATTGGATGGGGATTTAAACCCTAATGGCGGATAAATTCTAGGTAAAACATCAAATTTAACCATGTGGACAGATATTGATGCTCATATTAGTCGGGTAACTGGGGAAAAATTCCAATCTTCACAACGGCGTTCGGTGGGTGGGGGATGTATTAATCAAGGTTACGCTGTATCTAACGACAAACAAACTTACTTTGTCAAACTTAACCAAGCATCTCAAATTTTCATGTTTGAGGCGGAAGCCCTGGGTTTGCAACAAATGTTTGATACTGCGACTATCCGCGTCCCCCAACCCATTTGTACAGGTACGGCGGGTAATTCCTGCTACATAGTTTTGTCATGGTTAGAAATGGGGGGTAGTAAAAGCCAATCCTCCATAGAAATGGGACGGAAATTAGCAGCCATGCACAAAACCATTAGCTCAAAAGGTTTTGGTTGGGATCTGAATAATACCATTGGTTCCACACCCCAAATCAATATTTGGACGGAGAATTGGTGTGAATTTTATACCCAACATCGCCTTGATTATCAATTTAAATTAGGGAGAAGGAGAGGGGGACGTTTTCCCCAAGCAGAGGAATTATTAACCGCCATTCCCGAATTACTAGCTGGACACGAGCCGCAACCATCCTTAGTACATGGGGACTTGTGGGGTGGTAATGCTGGTTGTACAGTAGAAGGAGAGCCAGTGATTTTTGACCCTGCGACTTATTTTGGCGATCGTGAGGTTGATATTGCCATGACAGAACTTTTTGGTGGTTTTCCTAGGGGATTTTATCAGGGATATAACGAGGTATTTCCCTTAGATTCTGGATATGAACGTCGGAAAACTCTCTACAATCTGTACCACATTGTCAATCATTTTAACCTATTTGGCGGTAGTTATGAATCCCAGGCAAATAGTATGATTGGCAAGATTTTACGTTAATAGTCAAAATAATTGATAATTCGCGCATTAGGGACTTGCAGATTAAAAAACATCCCATAGTTATCAGGTAACAAAACGTGTAAACTTCACTGTCAACTGTCAACCCCTCTTGTGGGATAATTTATTTCCTGGATTTCCCTTAGTGCCCACGGATGAATCCTCTTTCTTGAACCAAGCAAAGTTTAAAATTAATCCGATCATAGATTACACAGATTCCACTATCCGTGTAATCCAAAAATCCGTGATCCATAACTAAATTTAGGGGCTTGCACCATTAATTATGAATTAATTGGTCATTGGGTATATATTTCTGTTTATTGCGTAATTGAGCAAATTAGGAGAAAACCTGAGACTAGATTTCCAATATCATTATTAGTAAGAGAACAATTTCAAAATCCCAATAAAAAAGAGAAAGAGTCATGACAACCGCAGTCAAAAACGGTGGCCAAATCACATGGGGACCACGTGTCGATTTGCGTGATATACCAAATCTGTATGCTCCACAGGTGGTCAAACCATACACTCCCCCCTCTCCTGGGATCGATAATTTAGGCATTACTTCCACAGACACATTCATGGTGCCCGGAAAAGGTGAATTCACCGTTGATTTCAAGGGCTATGTAAGGGTTGCCCGTTCCCAACCTTCCACAGAGAATTGGGTCGATTCAGAAGTCTATACCAACCTGATTGAAATGTGTATGCGGGGCGAAGCACCAGGGATTGGCTCCATTATCGTCACCCTCAATCCGGATATTCTGTCAACGGGTATGTTACGGACTCCTTGGACAGATATGAATTGCTCCCAACCCGAGAAAGCCTGCCGGATGGCTGTAGCAGCAATGTTTAACCTACCGCAAATGGGGATGACACTTTTCAACAAAGAGCCAATTGAACTAACCATTGACCATGTTCAAATGATTCCCCCAGCAGGAAACCCTGGAAAAGGACAAATATACCAAATATTGCCTTTATATGATCGCGCCAATCCAGAAGAAAAACCAGCAGCTTACTTGACTGGCTTAAAGTTTGCTATGGGCAACTACATTACTCAAGCCAAAATTGAGAGTATTTCTTCTAGAAAATGACCTTTAAGCTCCAATATCTTCGCCAATTTACGAGGATTAGTATAGAAAAAACCTAGATCATACAAGCTTGTTTTTGCCTGATGGCAGAAAAAGTGCGTCAATCAAATCTTGTATAGCACTACGCAATTAGGTTAGGACATTCTTGAATGCAGCAAACCCATGAACAGTCAACTTTTGACTTTTGACTTGCGCGTAGCGCTATATGGTTTTTGTGGAAGGAATTTTGACTGTCCAAGCATACACTTGCCTTGTGCTATTCCGGCAAAAGCTAGACTAGTTCTTTTTTTTGGCGAGGATATTGATATCAAGTTCCTTTAATTAGGGTCTGCTGAATAAATGTAAAACTCTTATATTGTAGTGGTTTGAGGGTCTTATAGAAGTCAAAAGTGCAAGAAAATAGGGGTATGAGGCTTAAAAACCTTGCATTGATAATTTTTGATGGTAAAAAGAATAGAAAAAATAGGGATGAAACTGTTGCCTGTTGCCTGTTGCCTGTTGCCTACCCTTGCCAAAAGACTTTTTCAGCAAGCCCTAATTAGTTGCGATCGAGTTTTTGCGGCTTTGGGTGAAATTTAAGTTTTTGGTATCATGCTCTTAACTGTATCCCCCTAATCATCTAAATTCGACGTAACACTCTCAAGTTTTTGCCTCAGATATTCCCATCCAGGAAGTAAGCACAAATAATTGAAGAGGAAGTTCAATGTCTGAGACTACAATCAACTCAACTGATATATCCGACCAGGTAAACGGAAAGTCGATGTCAGACTGGCCTTACTTCCCTAGTTTGGAACAGGCAGAAGAAAATATTCCGCGCCTTCATGGATCTAGCTCCCGAACGATTACCCGCGATCGCTGGGAACGGCTTGTAACTAGCATTGATATTCCTTCTACACCAGATAAAATCTGGCAAGGGTTGACAGACCCAGATGCCCTCAAGCTTTGGCTTGCGGTTTGTCATGGTTCCTTAGAGCAGATCGATCGCGATTGTATCCTAGACTTTGAGGATGGAGAATTTTTTCTGTGCCGCCCAACAACTGTAAACTCGCCGTCTCAACTCCAGTATCTCTGGCGCTGGCTAGGGATTGGTCAAGCAACCTTGGTTACATGGAATCTGGAGCCGATTGAAAGCAGTACTCGCGTTACAGTTACGGAGGAGGCGTTCAATCCCCCCTGGGACTGGCAAACTTGGAACGGAGGGGGCTGGCCTGGTATTTTGGAGCAACTAGCTGCTTATTTAAGAACAGGAATCGAGTGGCGCTGGCCCTGGCGGCGCATGGGTCCCTATGCACAGATAGAACTCCCAGCTTCCGTATATGAAGCTTGGGATCGACTCGTCAGCTCTCCTAGCCTCAAGTACTGGCTACTAGCGATGCAGGGCAACATTGCACCAGAGCAATCCTTGCCCATCCTCATGGGAGATGCTAGTGGAACTGTAGAAATGACCGTGCATGAGGTCGTTCAGCCAGGGCAATCTCCCCCTTCTTTCCTACCATATATAACTTTCTCACTGAGCAGACCAGTTTGGAATAATGCGGTGGGAGGAAGGTTGTGGCTAGAACCAGCCGGTTGGGGACGCAGTCTCCTTCAGGTGGTTCACTATAACTGGGAAAACTTACCTCCAGGATTGCAGTTGGAGGAGCGTAAAATACTAACCCGATTTTGGGCAGATGCTGTGCGACGTGCCAGTCAAATGTTTCAACCACCTGCAGTGCCAACGGGACCCCACAACTGGTAAAGATTTGGAACCAGATTACCAGGCGTTTAAGTAGTCCCGATGAAAAAATTTTTCACCACCAAGCATGAAAGAGAGTTCTTTTCCCCACACCCTATTTTCAAGCTAGCCCCCCATGAACTTTGGTACACAACCAAGCATGAAAATAATTCCCTCACTCTGGGCGGGGAAACCCCGCCCCTACTCCTACTCTACGAGAAGCCACTTCGTGTCTACACTCCTTCCCTCCTTCACTCCCTATTTTCTAGCTAGCCCTTCACGAGAAAATTCCATCATCAAACATGAAAATACTTTGTGACTAACTCCTCAGGTTAGCACGCAATGCGCCCCTACAACCTCCGCGCTTCTTAACGATTTTCAAACTAGATGGGCATAATTAACTTACATAAGACATTTCCATCGTGTTATCAACATCTAACAAAGCGATTCTAGAGGCAAGTACCACCTCCAGTACGGTAGTGGTGAACTTTGCTACGAGTGCCTCAGCAATAGAGGTCTGGCAGGCACTAACTGAACCAAACATCGTTGGTCGTTGGTTTGGCACTCTGACATCCACGCTTTTCCCTGGTGAAACAGTGCGTCTGGAATTTGGTGACGGAGATTTTTTCATGCTTGAGGTAACTCGGAGCGAACCGCCGCACCTCCTGGAGTATAATTGGCGCTTTTTAGGCGTAGGACCACTGGACACCATTACCTGGCGTATCCTTCCTCAAAACATTGGCTGCTTGGTAACAGTGATTGACAATGAGCCTGAGCGATCGCCTGAATCAGCTCTCCTCCTGAGGCAAGGCTGGCTGGACTTTACCCAGCGCTTGGAGCGATTTCTTACCACTGACATACCTACTCGATACGACTGGCGTCGCGAATTTGATGGGAGTATTGAGCTTCCTTGCCGGGTTGAAGTAGCATGGGATAAGATTTTCGCGTCTCAAGCTCAGGCTCAGTGGTTACCACTAAGTTGCTCTATTTTGGAAGCGGGAGCACATCTCACCCTTGAAGATGGATTGGAACCTTCCCTGCTGCAAATCCTCAATGTTATCTGGAACCCTCCAAACCGCGTGCAGTTTCAACTAACTCATAGTGACTGGCTGCACCCAACAAACTGCCAGCTAGAACTATCTCCCCGCAGCAAGTGCGCGATGTTAACCATTCAGCACTTCGGCTGGGAAGCTATCAGTCCGCACAGAGATTACCAACTGCAACAGCGCAAGCGCTTCAGTTCGTTCTGGATTACTGCTTTGCAAAGTGCCGTCAGCTTATTAGGGACTTCCAAAAAATAGGTAGTGCTTTGTCCCATAAGTTCTGATAGGTAAATAATTGTAGTGGGAGCGTCTCGCTCCCTGCTGACAAAAAGCGGCTTGCTCCCTGCTGACAAAAAGCGGCTTGCTCCCTGCTGACAAAAAGCGGCTTGCTCCCTGCTGACAAAAAGCGTCTCGCTCCCTGCTGTAAAGAAGCGGGCAAGATGCCCGCACTACAGCTGCCCTTCAACATTAATGAAATGAAGGAGTAGTGGTTTATCGCATTAATTATGATGAGGTTATATAGCAATCCTAAATCATTTGTGAAAATCAAAATACACTCTCTTCTTCTCTGACTCTGTGTTCTCTGCGTCTGGAGTGGTTTATTTCCTCTTAAATATTTTTCACGAATCATCTAAGACTGCTATATATCGTTCAAAACCTTAATATATTTAAACCGTATCTACCTTGAAACCCATAGTTTTTGTTTATCTATACTCCTAGGGGTTTAAAACCCCATCCCCTACGGGTTGTTTGTTTTGTGTTAGGGTTTAAATCCCCATTACAAAACGTAATTACGAATTACGAATTACGAATTACGAATTGTTTAACGAAATATTGGGGTCTGGGGCCCTGTCTTTTGAGGCAGAATGTTTTTGGGACGGGGTTTGAATCCCGGTCACAAAAACAAACTTATTACTTATTACTTATTACTTATTACTTAATTCAAGAATATCCGATGAGTGAGGTGGGCACGGCAAAGACAATATCTGGGAATATTGAATAATCTTACTGATGCCATGCCCCTACCCGGAAAACTCCAGTTTTCAAGATGGATGGGGTTTAGTATACAAATTTCAGATAAACTCACAAAACTAATGCGATAAACCAGTAGTGTTCCGCCACATTAGTTATCAAAGGTAAAACAATTGTAGTGGGAGTGTCTCACTCCCTGCTTGGAAATAGGGAGCAAGATGCTCCCACTCCTTTAACCAGGCAAAATTAATGTGATGTTTTTGGTTTACTGACATTGTTATTGTTTGGCTAAAAGCCCTACTCTATAAGGATTTTGAGATGTGTTAGTTAGAAGTAAATTGATTTTTTATTGCTTGTGATAAATCCGGGGGGTTGCACTTTCGGTGGCAAGGTGCTGGGTAAGTAAAAATGGAAGGGCAGTTAAAATCGGCGGATCAGTAAGCTCTTTCGGTTGTAGCATCACGTCTACTGATCCGCAGGCTTGACCGTTATAAATCTCCACTGGACCCACACTTCCCCTCAGGACTGGCTCTTGTAGTAAACTGGTTGATGAATTATCTGACCATGGAAGGGCAGCGACAAACAAGTAATAACGTCCGTCAGGTATATGGGTCATCCGATATAAACCAGGTGCAGTTAAGATGGTACAGCTAACTGGTCGGCTCTGGGGAATTCGTGTTAAAAATAAACCTGCAAAGATTAGTCCCGCAAAAGCCTCAGACATTTTGATTCTGCCAGTCAGACCAGGATTGATGGGAACGACAGCGGATCGACTGGCGAGGCGCTCGCACAATAATTCCCTGTGAAATGACGTGCCTTGCTCAGCTAGGCGGCGCAGGTGACCAGGCGGTAAACCTACAAGCTTTGTGAAACGGGTAGTAAACGTGCCTAGACTGTTGTAACCCACTTCGTAGCACACATCTGTTATGCTAAGTTGTGTGGTCAGGAGAAGTCGCTTGGCTGCTTCCAGGCGCAGCGCGTACAGGAACTGAGAGGGGGGAATGCCAATAATCTGGCGGAATACGCGGTTAAAATGGTAAGGGCTAAGGTTAGCAATCTCAGCCATAGCTTGCAGGGATAGGGTTTCATCTAACTGCTCGCGGATGGTCAGGATAACCTTCTCAATAGCCTGGCAGCGTGATGTCATAGTCCTGTCTCGACAACCTGTCTCTGGTGGCAAACATTCTAATAACATATAGAACCTCCTTGTTTAGTTTTGGAGTTGAGACTAATTTGACACTAGTAGTCCTTTTCATTAGTTTTGAAGGGCAGCTGTAGTGCGAACCCCAAAGCCCGTTTCCTTCTTATATGAAATCCGGATGATTCGTTTCCCAAAAACCTCACCCCCTTGTCTGGAGGACGGAGTGAGGTGACGACAATATGGTAAGTAAATAAGCGGATTTGATATTACAGCAGGGAGCGAGACGCTCCCACTACAATTGTTTTACCCCTCATAATTAATGTGGCGAATCACTAGATTAAGTGGACACTATGAAGAATTAACATTTCCAGCCTTGAAAATTGGAATGTTGCACTTCATAAGCTTGGGTGCGGTACATCCAGTAATTCAGAGAAGAGAATATAATTAGGGCTGTCAAGCTGGAGTAAACCACAATAGGTCTCAAAGGGATGAGGAGCACGGAAGTGACCATCTCTATGAAAATGAGGTAAATCAAGATATTTGCAATAGTTTCACGGCGCAAAAGGCTGCAAAATATAGCTCCTAAAGGAGCGCCTACTACAACAATCGGTATTGCTGCTAGCCAGTAACCACACACCTGCTCAGTAAAATCGTTGAAAACAAAAACTTGTAGAGCTAATCCGGCTACAGCGTTGATCGCCATTAGGACAACAGAGGTCAGTGTGGCACCCTTTTCACTGATGCGAAACAGAAGCACCATCATAGAAAAAATAAAAATGTCGATGCCGTTGCCAACTAAACCGCTCATTATCCCTCCCAAGAGTCCAGCTAATAAGAATAGTCCTCGTTCCAGAAAACTCCAGGTGGGAACAGACAAATGGCATTGTCTCACGTCTTTGTTCAAGGCAAATAAAGTCATAGCGAAACTACTAAGCATGATAGTGAAAGACATCTTGAGAACATCTGGAGGTAATACAGGCGCGTAGCCTAATCCGAGAAAAATGCCCAGAAAACCTCCTAAACTACCCCAAAGAATAACTTGCCATTCGACTCGGATACCTGTTAAACAAATGGCTAAGGAAGCAGCACTCATGCCAACACTTTGAATCGCTAAAGAAAAGGCTTTGGCATCATGGGTGGGAATATGGAGAAGTTTAGTAAACACGGGAAAGGCGACAGCTCCCCCACCGATACTGGTTCCCCCAGCAATAATCGAGCCAAAGAGCATCGTCAAAGCGATTTGCCAATTACTAATTAGATGATGAAATGCCTCTTGATAGCCGAGAATAACTAACCAAGCTGTCCAAAACGATATTGCGATCGCCAAAACAATTATACCCTTGGACATTGTCAGATGCGGAAAAAATTTCATAGTATCTCTAACAATAGAGTTCTAAGGCTGACTTGAGAGCAGTAGGAATAGGAGTTGGTAGAAGTTTTTCTCCCTCCCGTTTCATGCTGGCTGTCTGTTGTTCTCCTTTGGCAATTAATTCTTCCCCTAGATTGGTAATTCGCCAGTACTCAAACAGCATGGTGATTCGATTTTGTGTTAGGGATCCTAAGCGCATCCGAATTGTTACTTGATCAAAAGCATAAAGCTCTGAGTAGTATTCGCACCAGACGCGCACAGTTGCAAGAGCTAGACCTTGTGAGAGTTCAACCAAGACTTCAGGAGCATGATCTCGCAGGAACATCTCGCGACAACGACCTTGCCAACGGACGTGGTTGGCGTAATAGACATTGCCAACAAGGTTAGTTTCTTCAAAGCTGACAATGTGCTGGTATTCATAGGTTTTCATGGTTTTTCCTATTGTCAAAATGATCACACTTCTTCCAAAACCCGATCGCTCTCCTTTAACTCTTGCTTCTTCAGCAACACCGCAAACACCAACGGTGACTCCATCTCATGCACTGACACCACAAAAGTAGCGATCGCCCTTTCCCCAGATTCCAGCCAAACGGTTTCATTTTGAGATGGGGAAGCATGGTTCATTAACAGTAAGGGAGCATCCGCGACTATTCCGCCTTTCTTGAGGCACTCGCTAGCACACCAGATCCGAGTTGCCGTGACATCCAAAGCTTCCCCTGTCTCTTGGGCAATCACCTTGGCTAAGTCCAACCGCCTCACGCCCAATAAATCGCTCCAAACCGGCTCATTCCTGACTACAATAGGTTCCACATCGCAACCTTCTGCACCTGCTACCACGAGGGTTAAATCTCCTGCATGAGAAACCGATACCGCCTTCCCGTGATTCGATTCTAGTTTACCATCAGGACGACGGTATAAATTTTGAGTTTTGAGTTTTGAATTTTGAATTTGTAAAAGGCTGCGATCGCTCCTGACCCTCTTTTCCACTGTTGCATCTCGATCCACAACAATAGTTAAATCTTCATTAGGGATAACTTCGCTCAGGCGACGTTCTAGATAGGTAGGAAGTAAGACCGCATTCCAGGATTCTTGGCTATCTCGGTGCTGAATCACCTGTAATTCCAAACTTTCCCACTGTTCTAAAACCGTTCCCGTTTTGTCAAAGACGGTAATATCGTAAATAAAGCGATCTCCTCCAGATTTGCTTCGCAGCACGCCAATGTGCTGACGTTCTTTCGCTGAGACAAATTGATTTCCTAGTGTATTCACAGAATGAATTGTGATGCTTTTTACTGCAATAGGCAAGATAGTGGCATGGGGAATACAAGCTTGTAGTGCATGGATAGTAGCATCTCTAGCTCCAGGGTCTCCTAAAACGAAATCTTGAGGGAGATAGGGACTAAACCATTGACTAGAAGTTTTTGGTATAATTTCCGCAATACATTCAGTAGCTTTCAAGTGTAAGTAACGGCGCAGGCTTTGAAAACGTCCTTTATGGAAGAGAATTTCACCGTAAACATCTTGTTGCGGATCGAGGGAGTTGGGAATTTGAGATTCTAGATTGAGATTTACAACTGTTGAGTGTTGAGTGTTAACTGTTGACTGAACTAGGGTTGCTTGGAAATGTTCGACACTAAATGCTGTTTGTTCGCTCCGTAGCACTACTTTTACTTTGCCCGATTCCTTGACTAAGGCAGCCAGACGAATTGTTAGGGTTTTTCCTTCAGGAATGACGACTGGTCGATTAAACTTAATATCTTCAAAATTCGGTGTTTCTGAAGTTTCTAATAATGCCATCGCCACCTGTGCCATGGCTTCAAGTCCCATTACTCCAGGAAAAATTCGTTCCCCTTGGTAAACGTGATCGTTTAGATAAGGATCGGTGGTGGTTGAGAGTTCTGCATCTACCACTAACTCTACCCCAGGATAATGGACTCTCGGTTGTTCCAGGAAACGAAGGAAAGGAAGTTGTGGATATTCTAGTTTGAGAGTGGGAGGCACTCCAAAGCGACCCGTTACTACAATAGAAGTAGTTGGTAATGATTGAGCTATTAGACGACGCAGAATGGCAATTCCTCGATCTGGAGTAATTGGTGTAATTCCTTGTTGAATCAGGGCATCTATTCGACCTAAGCGTTCCCCCATACCTGCACCAGACCAAATTGACCACTCTAAATTAAGACAGCGACAGTGGGAGTTTTGGGTTTGGAATTGTTTTGTAAGGCGAGCCAGCCATTCATTAGCTAGGGCATAATCAGCTTCTCCTGGTAAACCCGTACTGGCAATGATTGAACCAAAAGTAACCAATAGTCTTAAATGCTCTGGATTGATGGCTTCAAGCAGGTTTTGCAGACCGTGAACTTTAGGTGCTACAGTATTCAAGCAGTCTTGGCGATCAAGATTTTTAATTAGTTTGGGTTGGTTGATTCCCGCACCATGAATTATAGCTGAGATGGGGCCCCAATCTGTTTCGATTTGACTCACTGCACTTCTCACCGCTTCAGCATCGGTAACATCGGCTGATAAGTATTTTACCTGGATGCCAGCACTAGTCATACGAGCCAGATTAGTTGCTAGTTGGGGATCGGTTTCGGGTTGGGAACGTCCTAGCAGGGCGAGACGAACTCCCGTTTCTTGAGCAATAGATAAGGCACATTCGGCAGCAATTCCTTTACCACCTCCTGTGACTAATAAGATGTCTTTTGAAGTTAAGGTTAATTCGTTGCTTGACTCTGAAGGAATGGGTAACAAGCAAAGAACAGGCGATCGCCGTATTCCTTTGGCATTATAATAGGCTTCAGAATAGCCAACTGCTGAGGAGGCTTCGGTAATAATCCATTCAACTGCTTGAGGATGATCTATGGGAACATCAATTACACAAGTTGTAGTCTGGGGATTTTCTAGATAAAATGTCCGAGCAAAAGACCCTCCCCCACTGCCATGCTGTACTAGCACGAAGCTATTTTGGTTTGATTGTTGCTCTTGTGTTTTAGCTAATAAAGTTTTGGCTCCTTCTAACAACAGCTCGATCTGTTTTTCATTTGATGTAGGTGGAAGACAAATGACAACCCCACTCCCTTGACACTGATTGAATGCTTGTTGTAAGGGAGTGGTCAAAGAGTAGTTAGGAGGGGCAATAATCTGCCAAGTAGAATTAACCGGATGACGCGGGGACGCGGGGACACGGGGACGCGGAGCGCTCTGTGTCCGGTGCCCCGTGTCCGGGGCGATAAGCCCCAAGGGTCCTCCTCCCCCATCAAAATCTGCGATTTGATGTCTCCGCGTCTCCCCCTCTCCGCGTCTCCGCGTCTCTTCTTGACTGTCTTGACTTTTAATTTTTGATTTTTGATTTTTGACTTCTAGAGGCGACTCTAACAACTCAACTGTAAATGTTCGTAGCCACCAATCTACTCCTGCAGGAACTTGCTCAACAGAACTGGTATTACTGGTATTAGAAAGTTCTTCTAATGCTTGCCCAATCTCAGCAACTGTCGCATCTGCATAATCTGTTGGTGCAATGGGAGGAGATAACCCCAAACTGCGAGCAGCTTCAACTACTAATTGACTAACAGTTATAGAATTGAGATGCAAATCGCTCAATAGTCGATGGTCATCTAAAATACTTTCAACCGGAAGTTCTGTTCGTTGGGCAACTAGTTGGCGAACACAGTCAATTTTGGATGAGCTATTAATAACGGTTAATTGTTGAGGAGTATCTGTTAATTGTTCCTGCTCAACTGTTAACTGATCAGTGTTAACTGATGACTGAGAAACCGGGGCTAATTCACAAGGATTGACGAAAAATTGAGGTTGCCAATCTAGATTAAATGGTCGGGTAAAGCGTCCTGCAAATAAAGCTTGATGGTTAATGGGCATTCCCAGAGTAAAGGCAGAAGCCACAGCTTTTAATAAGCCTTTGAGGGTTGAGCCACTAGTATCTAAGGCTACTACTGGAACATTTACCAAATCACTTACTAGCCTACTTAAAATTTGTCCCGGGCCTACCTCAATAAATAAATCCAAGTCCTTTGCTGCCGTGTTTACAGCTTCCATAAACTGTACAGGAGAAGTTACTTGTTGCACCAGAAGCGATCGCAAATTTGCTGTTTTCTCTAAGTAAGTACCTGTGATAGTAGAGACAACTTTACCTTGTAAAGGATGAAAATCTTCCTGTGGTAAATAAGCTGCTAGGGGTTGTGCTGCTGCTGCAACTAGAGGGGAATGGAAGGCATGGGATACAGGTAAAGTAAAGGTTTTCAGTCCCTTGGCTTTAGCCTTTTCAACGATCGCATTAATTCCTGTCGCTTCTCCGGAGATAATAGTTTGATGGGGAGAATTCAATCCGGCGATTACGCAGTGGCTCCCCCCTACTCGACCATTCAGCAGTGCTTTAACTTCTTGTTCTCCTGCACCAATACTTGCCATTGTTCCTGTAGGGTTGCCGAGTTGAGCCATTGCTTGACCCCGCATCTTGGCAATGCGAACTAAGGCTGTTTCATCAAATACCCCAGCCCAGTGCAAGGCGCTTAATTCTCCTAAACTATGACCAATAGCAATATCTGCGGTGAGTCCCAGGTAGTTTAATAGCTGTAACCCAGCAATAGAGGAAGTGACAATTGCTGGTTGCGCGATCGCTGTTGATTTGGTATCTTCTGGTGTGGGTAAATCAGCGTTGGCATATAATTCTTCTAAAAAAGGAAAACGACGGGACCATGCCCCACCATTGAGATATACAGGGGAAGCCTGTCCAGGGAAAAGAAAGCCAATGCGAGGATTTTTTACGTCTATTCCCAAAAAGACACCTGATGAATTGTGAATTTTGTGATTTATCCCCGTGTCCCCAAGTCTTCCCTTGTTTGCGTCATCAAAACCATTTCCTGTGACTGATAGCTGAGACTTGAGGGTTTGTAAATGAGTGGTTAACTCTTGTGGCTGACTAGCGACAACAGCAGCCTTTACAGGTAAATTAATATCTAGCTTCTTGGCTAATTCCGCAGCTAAATCTCCTACTTCTGCTCTTGATAATCTAGGAGCTATTTCTAGAAGATGGTCAACTTTTTGCTCTAACTCATCAGTATTTTTGGCTGCCAGTAAAATCAGTTCTGCATCCTGAGGTGTTGCTATGAGGTTGCGTTCTTGAAGGGTCAGTTTTTGACGGCGAATACTGGTTGTTCCTTCTAGGACAATATGGGTATTAATGCCACCAAAGCCCATGGCACTCACTCCAGCTCGAAGTGGGACATCTTTTGACCATGGTTGACCCTCTTTTAGTACTCGCAGAGGTGGATTTTCAGCCTTTAGTTGGGGATGAGGTTGGTCACAGCCAGTAGTAGGCGGGAGTATTTGAGTGTGAAGTGCCATAGTAGCCTTGATTAGTCCTGCTATGCCCGCAGCAGCCTTTGTATGACCGATATTTGCCTTAATAGAACTAATCGCAGCAGGAGATAATTCTTTTCCTGCTTGCAAACGGGCAAAAGACAATACTTGTAGTTCCGTTGCATCGCCAACGCTAGTACCAGTACCATGTCCCTCAAAATAGCCCAATGTATCAATGCCAAATCCGGCTCGATCATAGGCGCGTTTAATTGCTAAAAGTTGACCTTCAACTTCGGGGCGGGTAATGCCACCATTACCATCAGAAGAGATACCCCAACCGCGAATGACACCATAAATACGGTGTTGCTGGGCGACTGCATCTTCGTAGCGCATTAAGACCACAAAACCACAGCCTTCTCCAGGAATAAAACCCGCAGAACGGGCATCATAGACTCGCATTTCTTGGGTCGCTAATGCTCCTACTTTGGCAAATCCTACTAACTCAAAGGGGTCTAAACTTAAATCTACTCCACCGGCAACTGCCACATCTAAATCTTCTGTAACTAAGGCAGAACAAGCATTGGCAATCGCTAGTAAAGAAGAACTACAAGCCCCATCAATGGTATAACCACCACCTTTAAGGTCAAAATGATTACATATCCTGCCTGCTATGGTATTAGACAAATTCCCTGCTAAAGATTCTTCCCCAATGTCTGGGAAAGGTTGTTTATATTTGCTTTCTAAATCTTTGAGGAAAGCCAGACGTTCATTTTCAGACATTCCTTGCTGTATTAATTGTGCTTCCACTACTCGACGCACGTAGGGCCAGCGCAAACGCAAAGAATTGGCTCGGGAAAATTCTCCAGTCAGGGTATTTCCCAGTAAAACTCCTGTAGTCTCACGGGGTAAATTTTTCCCGTCCGTAAATCCTGCATCCGCTAAAGCTTGGGCTGCAATATCTAATGCCAACCAGTGAACTAAATCCGCCGAACGAAAAGTACTGCCAACTACCCGAAAGTCAACGCGATCGAATTCGTAACCTGCAATTAAGGCAGCCTCTGTTCCATAGGTACAGTCAGGAGTACTTTTATCGGTAGAAAAATAATCAGCTAAAGATAATCTTTCTGGAGGAATACGCCGAAAGGCACGACGTTGAGCTAGAACATTTTCCCACAATTCGACAGGCGATCGCGCATCTGGATAGCAACAAGCCATGCCGACAATAGCAATAGCAGGTGTCATTATTAAATCTCCCTTAAAGTGATTGGTGCTGGTACAATAATCTTTGTTCTGGAAATCTGAGCAATCCAAGCCTGAGTATAAAAATTTAATCCTCTGCAGGTGCAGACAATTGTCAGGGCAAAGAAAAGTCCGAAGACAATATGACAAACCATTAGTAATCCATAAGCAGCTGCGACTGATGCCCCAAAAAACACTTGGTCTAAAGGTTTACTGGGAGTCGTACCTGGATCGGTCACCATATAAAAAGTAAACAGGACAAAAGCGACTCCTGTCATTGGCAGTAAAGCAGCTATCAGAGGCGTTTCAAAGACATAGCTCCTCAATGCTGCTTGGAGTGCAAAACCTCCCAGCCAAGCTAAAATCAATGGCAGTTTTCCGGTAAAGCGAGCATTGAGAAATGTCCCAGTACAAACAATCAGTCCAGGTAAAATCCAATCTGCCCAGCCGCTGAGGTTCTCAGTAAATTGATAGGGAGGAGCAATGCCAATCCAAGGAAACAAAAGCAAGGTAATCGTAATGCCAAAGTTAGAAGGATTGAAGAAATGTCGTTTTCTTCCAGGCAGGCGAAATATAGCTTTTGAGGCAATAGCAACAGCAGTAGCAAAGGCGATGGGTAATAATCGCTCATTGGCATACAGCAGCATAGCAACAGCTAAAGCAGTAATATGAGCAGGTAGCAGAAAGTCGATAAAATTGCTGAAACTCCCCAGAAAACGAGCTTGTTGCCGATTGACTTGAGCATCAATGATCTCAAGTAAAATTTCCATGCTGTAAGCAGTTGCTAAAGCAACTAAGGGCTGTGCCCAGGATTGCTCAAAACCCAATACAGTATGTCCTAAGAGATTGAGAAAGGTAATTGCGAATGCAAAGCGACGTAGTCCAGCCAATCGCTTATTTTGATGGAGGATATATTTCGTCGTCATGATTGAAAAATAATCAAATTTTGGATTTTTTTGGTTTACTTTTAGCTCGTACTAGTGGACTGACACGCCTAAAAATGTAGGTTGGGTTGAGCGGTAGGGAAACCCAACAAAGCTTTACTGGTGTTGGGTTTCATTCTTCAACCCAACCTACACCTATTGCACTATTTTCAGCTTGCCACGCCACTAGAAGCAATTTTTGCTGTTTTACTCAGCAATACTTCATGTGCTCCTGGTAATAAAAACAAAATTTCTTGATGAACTTGTCCAGTTGTATCTCGCCACTGCACTTTTACGGGCAATTGAACGTCATTTTTGATGTTGCCTAAACCAAAGTGTAATTCTGAACTTCTAGCTCCTGAATGACCATTTCCACCATCTACCTGAGCTACTAGTTGCCGCCCGTCAGGGAGATTAACAGTAGCAGTTGTGCCAATGGCAGGGAAAGCGGAAAAATCTTTGGCTAAATCGGCATTTTGCTCGGTTCGTAATAGTCTTAGATTCAAAAATGATTGGGATTGAGGACTATCATTACGATAAAAATAAGAAGTATCCCACTGATTAGCTATAGCAAAATCTAAATCTCCATCACCATCAACATCAGCAGTAGCAATTCCACGGGTTACAAAAGGATGATCCAAACCTAATTCTTGAGCAATGTCATAATAGCGACCATTAGAAGCACTGACATAAAAAGGATTATGCTGATGTCCGCTTAAATCATCCCCAGATTGAAAGTTAAACCAGCTACCAGGAAACTTCAGCAATTCATCGTTGCTCATCGCTAATTCCTGTAACTCTGGCCAACGGTCAATCTTCCCTGTTCTAAATCCCGTCGCTTGTAGTGCTTCTAGCACTCCATCATTATCAAAATCCCCAAACTTGGTTTCCCAACCCCAACCACTGCGAGATAAGCCTAAGGATTCGCTACGATCCACATAAGGAGCAATACCTCGATTCATCTTTTCTAATTTTCCTGTGCTGACAAAGAGAAAATGACTCTCTTCCAAGGCATATTCAGCAGCAATATTACTGACATACAGATCGAGTAAACCGTCTTGGTTAATATCGCCAAAATCAATTCCCATGCCTTTAAAACCATCATGTCCCAATACTTTAGAACTGGGGGTAGTTAAACCTTTTTGGCCTTCTAAAAGCGCGAACTGGAGTTTTCCTGGTTGGGAACGATTGTGTAATAGCCTGTCAGGTCCAAAATCATTCGCAAAATAGATTTCTGGCAAAATATCGCCATCTAAATCTGCTGTGCCTACAGCTAATGTCCAACCATGAGCAACAGTATCGTCTAAAATTCCTTTAGCTTCTTGGAATTTTACAGTTGGCTGTTTTCCTTTTGTTGCTCCTGACCAAAGAAAAAGACGATTTTCACCGCCGTTATCAGCGCGAGTCATAGAATGCTGCATTTCTTCTATGCCACTACCATTAGCATTGAGAATTTCAGCTCCATCCTGAAAGTAGTTACCAATAATCAGATCGTTATGTCCATCGCCATCTAAGTCGGCAAAGGTAGCAGCATTAGTATACCAACGTTCTGATTGATGGGAAATTTGAGATTTTGGATTTGGGAGTATGTCTTGAGGAAGATAATTAAGTCTGTAGGAAGAGTTCTCGGAATCCACTGAAGTCAAGCCCACTGCCTCCGTTGTTTGACGCAAAAATCCCACTGGAGTTCTTCCCCAGTAATAAACTAAAATATCCATCAACCCATCTTCATTCAAATCCCCAGGAAGACAGCCCATTGGTGCCATAGTTGAGCCATCCATGGGAAGATTTGTCGGCTTTAATTCAAACGGTTGATAACGCTCTCCTGTCCCTGGCACTGGTGCTACAATCACTCGATCAGTTCGCGTATCCACATAGCAAACATCGTTAGATAACCGATCGCCGTCTAGGTCATTCAGAGCAATTGAAGCTCCCACTGCTGAAATCCAGGCTGAATGACGCTCTAAACTAGGATGAACCGAACGTAATAATTTAGGAGTTCCTCCCGCTAATTCTGGTAAGGGAAAGGGAGTAAAATCAAATCGGGAGGCGATCGCTTCTGTTTCGCTAGCCGACAAAGTTGGAAGACGAGTAAACCAGAATAAACTGACAATTAGGGCGATCGCCACCAGTGCCTTGGCATAATGCTGGATCAAACTGACTAAAACCCTCACGCTTTAACTCCTTCAACTGCAAAGTTCTTCTGAATACGCCGCTGCCAGACTTCGTAGGCTGTTAACGCACCTTTAGTTGGAAGCTCCTTCAGAGTCATGTCTGCTATCTCAGCTGCTGCCTCAGCTGACATTCCGCATACAATCTCGCAGGCCAAATCTGTGTGCACCGCTGGGTTACCAGCCTGTTGGCGCGCCTTTGCAGCAAACACTGCTCCTTGAGCCATCTGAGGCAAATAAGACCCAGCTGCTGTCCGCAAGGCTTTTATCCCTGCTCGCTCCACCCCACCGGCATAAGCGCAGGCAAGACCAATGCCACTCCAAAGGTCAGCCTGACGGGATGGGCAAAAAGCGGCGACAGTAACCGGAATCTGATTGACATCAGCACCATCCACAAACCAAAGACTGCGCCCCAGACCTTGATCAAAGACACGGAGAGCGCAGTCAGAAAATCCTCTGGGAATAACTTGCTGCTTCACATAGCTTTGCCAGTGGAAATAACCCTCATGGAAGCCGTATCCATCCACTGCTAACCAGCACAGCAAAGGGTCTAAATGCTTTAGGGAATCCTCGATGTGCACGGGCAGTCGAGCAAAGATCCAACCAACACCCACATGCACCATGTAGACGTGAGCTGCCCCTGGACCTTCCAGGAAAACCTGCAGCCGGTTTCTCTTCCAGGGCGTGAGGTAGTCCAGCAGGGCTAGTCCCATTGCTGCCCCCTCGAAGGCGAAACCGCGCCACTCAATTTCAACTGCGTCCAGATGCTGGGCAAGCACCCTCGGTTGGTCGTCATTGAGAGCCGCATGATAACCCAGTAAAAATATTCGACCTATATGCTCCAATCGCTGCTGCAACTGGATGTCTCCTTCCCGAAAACCTCTTTGGGTAAAGGTCGTCTCCTGGGGAGAAATGCTCAATAACCGTTTACCTAGCCATTTCAAAGGCGGAATCATAATCAAATCCTTTGATCTCAATTTTGATCTATTTTCATTCTTACTGTTCTATTTGTTGAACAAAGGAACCAGGGCAAACCCATCTAAATTACCGAACCATTGCCCAGCAAGGGTTTGAAATTTTAGCAACCAAACTAGATAATGGCTCAAACCGTTTATCCAGCAAGCATTTTAAAAATAAGATACCTTTACCCTGACAAAGGGATTGAACAAGCAATTTCAAACAAACAAGGGTCTTCCAGAACTTGAGAGATTGATAATTAACACGACTTGGACTCGACTTTGTCTATTTTTGAACAATGCGATCGCTAATGCTGAAATTTTTGTAGTACGGTCGTTTTAATTTTTGAATATCACCATTAATCATTGAAGCTGAGACTAATTTGACACTAGCTTAAGTGGACACAATGGAGAATTAACATTTGACGCTATCTTATTTTAAACTTTTAAACTAAGCGCGCTATAGGCATTCTGGGGTTGTTCAAACTCAACGGAAAATCATAGTTGTTAGGAAAAGCTCAATGAAATAAAACGCTTTATAGTCCTAACCATAAAGTTTTCAGGCAATCAAAGTTCCTTGCCTCATCTCAACTGACCCCAAAATTTAGTTTCAGCTCCAGTCAATTAGTGATATTCAGTGATATTGAAAAATGTTTTGCCAAAAAGCTAGAGTTTTTTGTTCTAAAAAAGCTAGGGTTTTTGTTCTATAAGGAGAACTAAGTTTTTAATTTTTAATAATTATAGGAATCCTGCTTGAATTTTGAAAATATACTGAGACTCAAAAGCTTATATAGCAAGGATAAAGTCTAAAATTTTTTTCAGAAATCAAACCAGATTCTTATAGTATGTTAAAGTAATACTTCTAATATTAAAACTCATACTTAATAACAATTTACAAAAGATTGCTAATTTCCCTATCCGTATAACACGAAAAGCTTACAGTGCTTACGCAACGGGAGCATCCCACTTTTTTAAATCGACAAAAGTACTACTGTACGTTTGCTTATTTTGAAATAAAGAATGGCACTAAGATAAATTGAAAGTCATTAACTGCAAGGGTTTTAAAAATTTGATCTTTTTAGAATAGGGGGATGGAGATAAACCCCATCCATCTTGAAATCTGGAGTTTTCATGTAGGTTGGGTTGAAGAATGAAACCCAACGATAGCAATGGTTCCGTTGGGTTACGCTATCGCTTTTCACAGGATGCCGAAGGCTATACCCAACCTACAACAATTACTAAACTCCAGTAGTCACATCAGTTATCTACCTAATTCTTGAAACAATGTTGACAATACCAAATTAGAAAATAAAAAGCCTTCGGGATCGCTCAACTGTAACCTTCCCTCTACTATTTGCACCCAACCCTTATCTGTGTAAGGTTGCAAAATTCTCTGAATATGCTCAACATTTTCCTCCCCAAACCATTCTTGCAACATCTGCAAACTCAAACCTTCTGCTAACCGCAAACCTAACATCAAAGTATCTAACAATACTTCATATGGTGGTGTTACCTCACAATCTATTACACACCCATCTTTTACCCACTGATAATACTCCTGAGTCTTACGGGGACGGGTAAACCGTTTACCTGCCAAGTAACTAGCTGCACCCATGCCAAATCCATAGTAGGGGAGATTTTGCCAGTAAACTCGATTATGGCGACACTGGTGCCCTGGCTGGGCATAATTAGAAATTTCATAATGCTCATAACCCGCCCCAGTCAAAATCTGCTGTGCCAGGCGATACATATTTACAGTAGTTTCATCGCTAGGTAAAGGGCGATCGCCTGGTTGAAAATAACGACCAAAGGCAGTTCCAGGCTCAATAGTTAAATCGTATATAGAAATATGGGTGGGTGCAATGGCTACAGCTTGGTTCAGGGAATCTTGCCATATCTCCAAAGTTTGATTAGGTAAACCAGAAATTAAATCAATGCTAAATTCGGGAACCCCTACCTGGCGAATCATCTCTATGGCTGTAAAAATATCAGCAAGGTTGTGTGATCGCCCGCAAACTTGCAATAATTCTGGCTGAAATGCTTGTACGCCCAAACTAATGCGATTGATACCTGCATGACGATAGCCAGAGAGATGTTCTAAATCGAAGGTTCCTGGATCGATTTCCATGGAAACCTCCGCTTGAGAAGCAATCCCAAATCGTCGATCCAAAGTTACCAATATCTGCTGTAATTGATTTACCGACAATAATGAAGGAGTGCCACCACCAAAAAAAATCGTGTTTAAAAATTGACCATGAATAGATGTATTTGTAATTTCTTGACATAAAACCTCTAAGTAGTGGTGCATCGTTCCTGATGTTTCACCCCGCAAGCGATCGCCAAGCACAAATACCGGAAAATCACAGTAATAACAGCGTCTGCGGCAAAATGGAATATGTATATAAGCAGCATCTGTCATTGCTGTAAACACTAATTTTTGTTCCATTTTGTTACAAATATTGAATTACTATTCTCACCTTTAGTATCCATGAAAATCATGAAATTATTGATGTTTTATTGAGATTTTCTCACTCTAGACTGGAAAATATAAACCAGAAAACTCTTTGGTTATAATTATTGCAGATGTTATTATCCCTACCCCATACTATGATTGTAAACATCCTTAATTATGTATTAATAATTAAATAAAAAACACTGACTAAAATTCCAAAATACAGTTGTAGGAAAACAACACTATCATGCTTGACGCTATTATTATTTTCTCATTCGTCCTAGCAGCTGCGGGGGTAGGGTTCTACAGTACAGATCTGCTACCACATGGCACTTTGGAAAGGGTAACAAATTTAGAAGCATTGCGCTTAGTTGTCGCTGCCTTTGCGGCCATTATCGGTGGTGCGGTGGGACTGAGATTTCAGACGGGATATCGTCGTTTGGAAACACAAGTCCGGGAAATGTCCCCCGAAACCATTTTTACCCGTGCCATTGGTTTAGTAATTGGACTATTAGTTGCCAACTTAATGCTAGCACCACTATTCCTGCTACCAATTCCCCCAGATTTTAGTTTTATTAAGCCATTGGTAGCGGTTGTGGGCAGCATAGTCCTGGCATATACGGGTATGAATTTAGCAGACACCCACGGGCGGGGATTGCTGCGACTAATTAATCCCAACACCATGGAAACTATGGTTGTGGAAGGAACTTTAAAACCCGCCAACACTAAAGTTTTAGATACTAGTTGCATTATTGATGGTCGCATTGAAGCCCTTTTAGAAACAGGTTTCTTGGAAGGGCAGATTCTCTTACCCCAATTTGTTTTGCAAGAGTTGCAACAAGTAGCCGATGCTAGTAAAGACCAAAAACGAGTGCGGGGTAGGCGGGGGTTAGAAATCCTCAACCGCATTCAAGAAACTTATCCCGAGCGCATTATTATTAACTCCGTTGATTACGAGGATATACCTACGGTAGATGCTAAACTAGTGCGATTTGCCCAAGAAATCAACGGCACCCTACTTACTAATGATTACAATTTATCCCAAGTTGCCAGCGTGCAAAAGGTTCCGGTGTTAAATGTGAATGACTTAGTTAATGCTGTGCGTCCTAGTTATTTACCAGGAGACAACATCGATTTAAAAATTCTCAAAGAAGGGAAAGAACCCAGTCAAGGTGTGGGCTACTTGGAGGATGGCACCATGGTAGTGGTGGAGGAAGGTAGTAATTATGTCGGTGGCGAATTAAGGGTGGTTGTCACCAGTGCTTTACAAACTTCTGCGGGAAGGATGATTTTTGCCAAACCTCAAGCTTCTGCATGGGCATAATAGGTGAGCGGAAAAGACTGTGGGAAACTAATAAGTAATAAGTAATAAGTAATAAATAATAAGTATTTTGGCTCTCCCACACATTTTTTCGTTCACCCAGGCATAATTACCCTGAAAAATTTCTACCATGTCAATATTTCTCGAAAATCGGTGCGATGGATTTGCACCGATTATTTATTTGGCATCGCTGATAATTTTCGTATATTTACAGTGGTTCATTTCATTAATTTTGACGAGTCGCGGTGTGAGCGATCCCCAATTTCTATCCTAGGAATTGCTACAATGTGCGGATATTGATTCAGAAGTCGGGGATCACTTTACCTAGCCCTCATAACTAATGAAACGCACTACTAGACTTATTGCAGTAGCCTGCGCTTGCGCTTAAAACACGTAGTGGATTGACACAGCTAAAATAGTGCAATAGGTGTAGGTTGGGTTTCATTCTTCAACCCAACACCAGTAAAGCTTTGTTGGGTTTCCCTACCGCTCAACCCAACCTACATTTTTAGGCGTGTCAGTCTAGTAGGGTGTCCTGCCGCGCAGCGTAACGCACCATCCGATAATATGGCGGGCGTGCGGAGCACTGTTAGCATAATGCACCCTAAAAGTATCTAATTTTATTCTGTTTAGTTTACTGTTTAATCAAGGATTAATTAATTGTACAATCATCATCTTTAGCAGTTCGCATTCCGCCAATTAGAGTCTCTATAATTACACATCGTCTGCCATTGCTAGGAGTTGTAGACTGGGGGATAGCTAACACAATTCTTAAACCAGGTATTTGTGTTGAACCTGATGGGGGTGTACCAAAGTTTGCATTGGGTAAAGTACCCATATGGTCAAAAGTAATTGTTTTTTCAGTAGTTAAATTATTAAAATTAATACTATTAGAAGTAGAAGCAGTATTTGTATCACTGAGATTTGTCCCAAGTAATACCTGCCCTGGCTGTATTCCTACATCTTCTCCTAAATCACGCCAATTATTGGGTGTAGAACCAGAATAAACTGAAAGTTGGGGGATACCGCTATTAGTTCTGAAACTGACACTGTAGTCACGCTTATTCTTTTTAGCTTCTCGCTGTGCTTCTTGTAAAGCAGCTAGCACCAGATCCCCAGCTTTGTTGAGGCGCTGTCGCTTCACAAAACTAAGCCAACCAGGGGCAGCAATCGCTGCTAAAATTCCTACCATAAATACTGCTGCCAATACTTCCAGCAAAGTAAAACCATTGTCTTTTGAGTCAGATAAACGTTTCTGGGAATCTCTCTGATTGCCTGGAGAGAATAGTTTCCAAGTATATTGATTCATATTATTTTCTGATATTAATCTGGGTTAAAGAATTGATGATTAAAAACTAAAATTTTCCACCTCCATAAATAGAATTTGGCAGCTTGATACCGATTACGGTTTGGTTAGTTATCGCTCTTCTGTCATTCTGGGAAGATAAAAATAAATGTAGGTTGGGTAGAACGAAGTGAAACCCAACAATGCCAAAGTTTTTGGTTGTTGGGTTTCGTCCCTCAAACGCCACTTCTCTCAACGCGGGGAACCCGCGCACAAGAGTGGCTCCCCAACCTACGGCTAAATTCATAAAAGTCCTTAAGAATAAGGGTGTTAGATTTTTATCTAGCGAGAGTGATTAAAGAGGGTTATATCATGTTCGCTTAATTACTTATAATTATTGCTTGAGTTACTCTAACCCTCTCTTACCCTCTCCTTTATAAGGAGAAGGTGCCGCAGGCGGGTGATATTTTATAAGTATTCATCAGTACATGATATTAGATAGCGATCGCTATCTAAATTTTTCACAGCCATGATATTTTCTCTCAAATAATGTTCCTTAAATTAGTACTGCTATACAAACCTCTTGATATAGGCGAAAATCCTCACTGTTGCCTGTTGCCTGTTCCCTATTCCCTCTCCCTAAGGGAGTTCAAACTAATCACCTTGATATTTACTCTGTAAACAAAAATCCTCGTCCTTCTACCCTGACACTTGCAGTAGGAAAATAATTTTTTTGACAGTTATTATTGTTACAATCTATATTGCTATTTTGTACCCTAGCCAAGGCATTGCCCCGTAAAAATACTTGTATAGTAGTATTAGTTGTATCAACACAGGCATAAAAGCTGGTCATTTGAGTTGTATTTCTACCACTAAAATCTGCAGGTGTGACTTTCGAGCCGGTGGAACAAGTTTTTTCCGGAATTGGATTATTAGTAGTTTGGTCGATGTAGTCTACTAGTACTACTGAAGCAGATAGATTTACAGTTTGGGTTTGGTCATTTGCATCTGTATAAGAACTAAGTCTTGTCCAACTATTCATCTTCTGTTGTATAGTCCCAACTCCTTCTAGGTTAAATGAAGCATAACCAGAACTCGGACAATAACCGCTAACATACTTGTTTTCATACCCCGGACAATCAACTCCGTTGGCAACTTGATTATCATCTGCATCAAGTGTAAAACCAGTAGCCAGTACGCCATCCCGAATTTGCCATCTAGCAATACGAGCAGCATTGGACCAAGTTGTATTGTTATCTTTAATTAAATAGTAGGCAACTAATGAGTAGACAAAAGTATCATCCTGTTCGTCCTGATTAGTGGTTGTATTTTTGACTGTAAGCGCGTCCTCAAGAAACTCACGCTTCCAAAACACCAGTACAGGAACCCTATCCGTATCAGTCGGACTAGGTAGCTCGTTTTTGATTGCATCTATGCCAACTGCATCATAAATATACACCGCTTGTTGTAAATCCCGGGCAATGTAATCCATAGCTGCTTGAATTTCCTGTTCGGAACTAGCTTTGGCTTGTTCTTGTTTATCTGTATTCAAAATATTCACCATAAATCCGAGCATTGGCGTAATAATTATTACTGACATAACGGTAGCTACTAGTAATTCTGTGAGGGTAAAACCACCCTCTCGAATGACTTTGGGACTTTTAATTTGTTTGCTAAGTAGAAATTTTATGGGATTCATTTTAGATATTCTCTATAAAAAGCAAGTTATATAAAATCCTATTTTAATTGTTTACTTTCCCCAGTTTACCAACTTCTTTAAGAAGTCGTTAATCTTGTCTTTCGCATATTTGATCAATCAAAATAACTGTTAATATCTATTATTTATTGATTTATATTTTGTAAATGACCAAACACCAAATATATGTTTTTATATCCATTTAATATGTTGGTTGGGTTGACAACACAGAAAACCAATACCAGTAATTTAAGTGCAACTATTATTGGTATTGCTATTGCCAGTTTTCAAGCGATCGCATAACTCATTAAATGAATCTGTTTGGCTGGAAATTTCTGTAGTAATTTCTACCAAGGGTGCTTTGCGATCGCCTAATCCCCCGGTTACAGTTCCTTGTTTTGTAGGAGCTTTTGTCAAGTTACCATCATTTCTAAATCCATCTGCTCTGTAAACTCGTACTCCTAAAAGATAACCAGTAGTGGCATCTGTGGAAGCAGTATTATAACGGAATGCCTGAACAATAAAGTCTTTGCCACTACTGAGGGTACAACCGCTACCATCATTATCGCCGTCTATGCAGAATAAATTAGCAGTTGGAGCTGAGCAGTAAGCATTATCAGTGCTGCAAGTTAAGGTTCCTACTGCTGGTGCGGGGAATGCATTCAAGGAGCTATATGTATTTGTATCGACTGCTAATGCTGCATTACCAGCAGAAATAGCCCCCGTTCGCACCCCTTCTATATATGTTTTCGCGGCTTGGGTAGCTAACTCAACCCGCCGGGATTGTACACGAATTGCAGCAGATAAAACAATCGCTGGAGCAATGGCTGCCATTAGCACAGCAACAACTACAACTGCAACTAGGGATTCAAGAATCGTAAACCCAGAGTCTCTAGGTTTTGGGGATATTTGGTAATGTTTGAATTTCATGGTTATCTCATCTGTTGGACTTTTATAGTGTTTTGTAGGGTGGGCAATGCCCACCTTACTTGTTGGACTTTTATAGTGTTTGGGAGCATCCCAAATGTTTAAATTTGTAGTGCGGGCAAGATGCCCGCTTTTTATATAAAGGGAGTTTTCTGGCTTCCACTATCACGTATTTTGGAAAAATTGGGATTCTTCCTGGTGTTTTGTAGGATAAGCAATACCCACCTTACTCTTACTTATTAATTTTCCACCTTATGCTAGTACTCCGCCACATTAATTTTGTCCGGTTCATGGAGTGGGAGTCGGACAGTTCCCTGCTTGTCAATAGGGAGCGAGACGCTCCCACTACAATTGTTTACTTGTCAGAATTCATTTGGTGGAACACTAGTCCCTCACAGGAAAATCCCACAACTAAGCATGAAAATGCTTTGTGACTAACTCTTTAAGGGCGCACGCAATGCGCCCCTACTGGGTGCCTCCTAACTATTTTCAAACTAGCTCCCCACGAACTTTGGTACACAACCTGCAGATGAAAATAATTCCCTAACTCTGGGCGGGGAAACCCCGCCCCTACTCCTGAACTCCGAACTCCGAACTCCATATTTTCAAGTTAGTCCCCCATGAACGTTTGTACACAACCAAGCATGAAAATACCTTGACTGCGGCTCCCACACCTAAGCTGTCAACCATCAACTAACAACTAACAACTATCAACCATTTTCAAGTTAGCCCCCACGAGAACATCTCACAACCAAGCATGAAAATAATTCCTTCACTCCTTCACTCCTTCCCTCCTTCACTCCTTCACTCCTTCCCTCCTTCACTCCTTCTAGGATGGGCAGCTACTAGGACGTTGAGTGGTATCAACAGCATTATCAGTGTAGCCAGAATTCGTTTTGACTTTGGCACATAGTAATGTTGTAATCCAATCATCATCCCGTCCAACTTCCCGGTAATATTCATCAGGTTCATCATCTGGTATTGTCACCAGTTTGAAGGCAAATAAATCGGGGGACTGAGAAAGTAACCCCACATCATAACCCCATTGTCTAGCTGGCGCTCTGTAAAAAGGTAGTGTACCGCCACCGGTTTTAGTTGGATATTCAACATTGTTAGTGTTGTTTGTTGCTACAAATGGTCCATTGGCATATTCACTACGACCAATTTGCATAAATGAACCACTAATTTTGGCTTTAATAGAAGAACCTGGTCCCCAATTTTCCAAAAAGCGGGGGAAGTTATGTAAACCGCCATTGTCTTCTGAAGGTCGAGATGGGGTATCTTTAGTGGCAATAATTAAATTGAAAGTGCTTTCTACTGCTGTTTGTAGCCAATACTCATGCTTATCTTTGCTTAACTCATTGTCTTGGCTTGAGTCTGTATCAGTATCGAAAGGTACATCTACTTGTAAAACTGGTTCAAAGGTACCATCTGCTTGAGGCTGGAACCAGGGAATGATAATTTTATTACCACTCGAATCTACTGAGAGACGTGGTTTTTTTGTACCTAGGGTGGAAACAGGAAACCTGTCTACCTTACCATCACTGCCAACCCCTAGATAAACAGGCAAACCATCTTCCAACACTAATGAACCGTCACTATTGCGTTCAAAAGAAATTCTGGTAAGATAACCAGTTTTTCCTCTAACATAATTTGCATCCACTTCTTGGGCAACTGAACCGGTTTTTAAAGAATTAACTGGGTTCCCTATGATGCAAGCATCGCCACCAGCTTGTTTCCAATTACTACATCCCTGTCCTGGGGCGTATGCATTATTAGTTGTGGTAGCTAACCATTTCTGAGGGTCATTACACTCAGATTCATCTGTGTCATATACGCAAACTTCTGTTAAATACTCACCAACTTGTATTCTTCGCACAATGGGGGTGACAAAGTTATTTAGATAGGAGCTACCCTGAACATCAGATTTAGATGTATCAAAGTCTTTGGGAAAACCATCGGCATCATCGTACCACTTAGTTTGGGGAACGTAAGCATTGGTGTCAATTTCACTTATGTTGTTCAAGTAATCATTAAAGTCATAGTCTCCTTCATCGCGGTAACCTTCTCTAAAATTATCAGAAAGCAAAGTTACTGCATCTGATAACACCGCTGCGGAACGCCATTCATCACCTGTTCCACAGTTGGGTAATCGGGAATCCCCAGGACGACAAGCAAAGTTGGGATTAAGGTTGTTCGCGGTACGGCTATAAAAATTAGCCCAGTCATCGTCAAGGGTCGTTGTAAACTCTTCTTGAGTGTGTAGGTTAAAGTTTCCTTTAATATATACTGGCAAGTTAGAAATTAAAATTAGTCCCTTTTCCGCATCTCGATAATTTTCTTCTCGCCATAGTTTAGAGCCATTAATTAGCATAATGCCATTTGGTCGGCGAGTTGGATCGACTTGGAAATCTACTGGTGCAAGTATTTCCGAGCTATTAGTAGTATCTTTTAGGGCATCATTGCGACTGGCATAAATAATGCCACTATTGGGTAGCAAATATTCCTGGGTACTTTCTTCTCCTGATGCTGGAGTACCAATTGTTTTTTGTCTTAGCAAATCCATATCTAGTACCGTAGTACGGATTTCTAGGGGTTGTCTATCTTTTTTCGGTAGATTGTAGCTTCTACTATTCCAATCTTGGTGAATTTGCCTAATTTGCCTTGCATCTAAAAAGGCTATTTCTTTTATTGCTCCATGGGGAATCACGGAATCATCAGGGGAAGCAGTAACAGTAGAATCCATTCTTTCTAAGGCACAAAGAGCTGCATCAATCGCGGATTGATCTGATAGAGAAAGAGTAGTCCCTGCATCTATTTTGTCTAAGGCATTTTTCAGTGGCTCATTGACTAGACGCGGTTGTAATAAGGGATGACCGGCAGGAGGTGAGTTACCATTAATATCTACAGGAACTGGATATTGTAGTGCTGCTTGATAATCTAGTATTGCTCGATAATCAGTAACTGTTTTAGTGGGTGGTGGGTAAACTACACCATTATTCGATTCGCCGGGATCAGTACTAACAGTTGGTAGGCCGGTTAAGGCTCTATTAGAATCTCTTAAACTAACATCTGGAAGACCACTTTTATTTCTAGCTGTGGTGCTATTAGTAGGGTCATAGTAACTGGTTACACAGGCAATTGGTGTGGGACTGGCTGCATTGTAATTAGTACTTTCGTAGTGATAGACTGCTGTTGCTCGCATCCGCAAGTATGGTTGTTTGCTCATCTGTGTAGGATCTGGCTCTGGGGAAACCGGCGGATCTAGTGGGTTGCGGATTGTATACTCTTTGAGTGGCTCATAAAATTCATTAGGTTTTACTTTCCTAGAACCATTGGTAGCCGCAGGTACTGGTAACATATCAGACCACACTCTGACATCATTATTGACAACATCACTTGTTGCAGCAGAAAAATCTGCATCAGTAATACCACCGCTACCATCATCCTTGCCTGCGATTGTATAATCTTTTGGCAAATAAATTCCCGCACCAGTAATCACCCGTAAACCACCAACGGGATCTTGTGGCGTACTTGGTACTTGGGCTGCTGCTTCTTCCCAATCTCCATCTCTTTTGATGTTACCTAAATCTGCTAGGGATTGAATCTGACTGCGTCGGGTACGTACATTACCAGCATCGGTGCTATCAGGATTGTCCCAGTAATAATTGACGATATTTTGTGTATCATCTTCGCTGGAACCAACAAATCTACTCCCGTTCCACCATAACTCGGGTAGATTATTACCAAGTGAAATGCGATCGCCTACATATTGTTCCACACCTTGTAATATCTTTTCCAGTCTTGTTGGTTGGGTGGCAGTAGGTAAAAGCTTATTTAAACTAGTGTTCAGGTCTAAGTTACTGAAAGTGACGTTATTACCACCTATAGTCCCAGTCTTACTTCTACCATCACTCGGTAAAAAAGGGAAAACCCACTCATCGGGTGGACGTAGTGTATTGCCACTTCCTTGTAATACATCATTTTCTCGAGTACCGCCAACCTCGTAATCACCTAAAGCACTGGCAGCATCTAAGGGTCTAACTTCTTCAAAGGGAACGCGACGAGTACGTTTTGTAAAGTAAAGCTCTAACTGTTCTCTACGGCTACTAGTTGTAGAAATACCATCTTGTACCTCTTGGGGATCGGTATTTGCATTATTCGCCATTTGAGCTTCAACTAAACGGTCTATCCGGTATCCATAAGCCAAGCTATTATAAGCTACCCTGTTAGGGTCATTAGTTACTGATTTATGGTCTGCAACGTTATGAGTATTACTTTCATCAGGAGCTACCCCTGCACCTTTAAAGAGGTGTACTAGCGTCTTTTCACTCTCATCTGCGGTTGCTTTAAAGCCACCTCCAGTTAGATTGCCGCCGACAATAATTTTGCCATTATCTGCTTCATAAAAGCAGGAATCTTTACTACTAATTTGGTATAATTCGACACTATTAGAGTCACTACCAGTTAAGAAGTTACTATTGGTAATAATTCGCCCATTAAGTCTGAATTTGGGACCGGGAGTAATTGCTAGATCGTCTTCATAAACCACAGCATTATTAACTAGAGGTAGTTGTACCCGTTCTTGCTGATACTCCAGCGCCGAAAAACCTTGATTACCTTTGTAAGCTTCATGGCTGCTATCAGGTGGATTAGTAATGGGAACATTGGTAGTATAAACATAAAAGCTTTTCTTCAATTTACTACCAATTTTAAACCAGCCAGAATTACCCACCAGAGTTGCACTAGTACCAATAATATCTCCACAACTTCCACCCACATTACCGCCCAACATGGGTATACTTCTTGCTTCTAGGGGATTTCTAGAACGGGTATATACGCCATCACTGACAGAAGGATTGCTAAAGTAGATGCCGTAGAGTGTATAGGTATCATACTTGCCATTATTGTCAGTATCTACCGCAAATCTCCATGCTGATTTTAAAGTATCACCACTATGAGTTAATTGAAGTTGTTTTTCATCACCAAATGTATACTCATCTAGATATGTGGCAAAATGAGTTTCCAAGGCTGCGTCTGTGGGTGTTGCCCGTGGCAATCTGGAATCTGAAAATAACTTGTTTAATTTAGCTTTAGCACGGTCAAGGGCTGGTGTTGCAGCGTTAAGAACAGCCTCATTCACACGCACATTTCTGGCATTTTTCGCCCGTTCAAAAGACCTAAATAAAATAGCAGTGGTTAATAAGACCACTACCAAAGATACCATTGCTACTGTAGGAATAATAAAACCGGAATTAACCCAATCGGCTCGTTTGTTAGTAACTAAAAAAGTTCTTAATAGCCAGTTCCTTCGCTCTTTAATATTTGTAGGATATTGACTAATGTTTTGGTAGATTTTTTGTATTTGCTTAACAACCTGGCGATTCTTAGACATGGGTGGTTTCCTGTTGTCCAGATAACTTAATTATGGGCTGATAAAATATTCTTTTAATATCAATTGAACCTGCTATAATTCAGCACAGTTCAATATATTTCGGTGAATATAGGAATCCGGTTGGATTATTGAACGGAATTAGCCTAAGTGCGTAAGGCCCCATTTATATCGGCTTTGGTGCGTTGCGCTGCGCGACAACACAACGCCAGTCGCCTTATGTCGGGAAACCCGCCAACAGCGCTGGCTCCCCTACGTATTTCTTCAAAAATTAAATATGATTCCTATAGATTAATTAGCTAACTAAGTAGTTAATTATTCAGGGATAACTTGGGTGTATTAATGATTGAATATAAATTATTTATTTTATAGCCGAGAAATAATAATGTCGCCATAGATAAATTCACCAGGAAATGATGTAAGGTATTTTTCTTCTCGAGGCAACTCAGTAGGTAGGTGTAATTAAATGTAAAGCTTAACCTCACTCCCAGCCTCTCCTTATTAAGGAGAGGGGTGCATTAAGGAGAAGGATGCCGTCAAGCGGAAAGAAGTTGGCGGTGAGTCCACTTGGCGGTGTCGGTTTCCGTCCCGCCAAACTTCGGAAGTGAGATTTTATATTTAATTTGACCTAGTTACTTATGGACTGTATTTATACCAATTGAACTATGAATGTGACAGATAGATGCTGGCAAGTATTGCTGTATCAGCTTTTCTCATCCACAATCTCAAGTCCAAAATGGTATTAGTTGCTAGGAGAGTAGGCTTATATTACCCATTTGCAACAGAAAATATATCATCTGACAAAAAATAATACTAAATCCTTAAAAACCTATCCGTATTTATGAGGAGGAGGGGAGGAGGGGAGGAGTGGAGGAGTGATGGAGGGTGAATTACCCTGGTTCTATAAGCAGTGCGTTTTGCAACGGGGATTTTACCCCGACGCAAAACGTAATTCGCTCATTCTAATACCAATTCAAATAATGTTTGCGACAGATAAATTATTCGTAGTAGGGGTTTAGCAATGCTAAACCCCTACCCATGTGTCGCATTCTTTTTTCAAATTGGTATAAATTCTACATTCTATTAATTATGTCGTTTTTGATGCCACTGCCATGCATGGGCAATAATATCTTCTAGGGAGGAATACTGGGGCTGCCAGCCTAAGATGTTTGTAGCTTTTTCCGCACTACCTATCAGTACTGGAGGATCGCCAGGACGGCGATCGCACTCTACAATCTTAATATCTTTACCTGTAACCTGTTTGGTTGTTTCAATCACTTTTTTGACCGAGAAGCCATATCCATTACCCAAGTTAAATACCTCGCTGTCCCCACCTTTTAACAGGTATTCCAACCCTAAAATATGGGCATCTGCTAAGTCGGTGACATGAATATAGTCACGAATACAAGTGCCATCTGGTGTGGGATAGTCATTGCCAAAAATAGATATGGATTCCCGCTTGCCTAAGGCTGTGAATATTACCAAAGGGATTAAATGGGTTTCTGGGGTGTGATCCTCTCCTAAGCGCCCCTCAGGGTCGGCTCCAGCGGCATTAAAATAACGGAAACGCACTGATTTTAAGTTGTATGCCACATCAAAATCAGCCAGAATCCTCTCTACCATTAATTTACTTGCCCCGTAGGGATTAATGGGGTTTTGGGGATGATCTTCGGTGATGGGAACCACATCTGGTACGCCATAGGTGGCACAGGTGGAAGAAAATACAAACTTATTAATCCTAGCAGCTTGCATTGCTTCTAACAGATTGAGGGTAGCTACCACATTGTTGTTGTAATACTTAGCCGGCTCTTGCACAGATTCTCCTACATAGGCGTAGGCGGAAAAATGCATGACCGCAGTAATATTACGAGTTTGAAACAAATTATCTAATAAAGAGCGATCGCTTATATCACCAACAATTAGTTCTACTTGTAAAACTTTTTCTACCAAGTCCTGATGTCCATAGACCAAATTATCTAGTACAATCACCTCGTAACCAGCCTGTTTGAGGGCTAAAACAGTATGGGAACCAATATATCCCGCCCCTCCTGTCACCAAAATGGTAGTTTTTGCTGATGACATAAATTTTCCTTGTGATATGACGACTCATCATTACATTAATTTACTTTCGGGGAATTACGGATCTGGAAAATTACAAAAGATCAACCCAGTTTCAAAAAATTGCTCTAAAATCACTACGACGGTAGTCTTTATGTGTAGGGTGTGAGGAATTTGATGTCAGGTAACAGTAAAATTACATTTTGGCGCTCAAAGAAACTGCCCAAAACCTATAGGCTGTCCGCGCAAGGAGATTTGAGAGTTAATCTATGTTTTTCCTGTTAAGCCGAGTACTACTGTGGTTATTGATTGGTACAATCGCTTTATCTTTGTTCCAGAGATTTTACCCCTCGAGCAATTATGTAGGGCGATTAGTTGTTATTGTTCTATTTGTTGTCTTAGCTCTATCGTTCTTTATTCCCAACGAACCTGCTGTGGTTTCGTTGTGGAATGTGATTTCTTTTCCACTTAAACCCCTAGGAGCATCTATACTGTTTTTAATTTTTGCCGCTCAGAAATTAAAAGACGGGGCAATAGAGAAACCCGGAGGATTTTTGATCGCCTGGGCACTGACAATTTTATTGTTGTCAAGTACACCAGCAGTTGCTTATTTCTTGGTGCGATCGCCTGCTGCAATGATGGATAACCAAATTATCCTCAGTCAGTCACAACAGACTCTATTAGCTTCAAACCCACAAGGTTTTGGGGTATCGGATATGACAATTCAACCTTATCTATTACAAAGTCCACAAAGAATTGCTCGAAGAGGTTTACGTCTAGAAGACTTTGTCCCCAATGCCCAAACCCTAGCATTAACAACCAGAGTATGGGACAGTTATCTTAGCCAAATTTACTTTTTCCTACGCGGTCGTTCTTGAAGGGGTGAATCAAGCAAACAAAATGCCCAGTAGCCACTTCCTGGTAGCTGGGCTAAATTGAGATTCTGATGGGAATGTAAAAAAATGTGGTTGCTGATTTGAAGTATGAATACGGGTGTAGAGACGTTGCATTGCAACGTCTGGAACAAGGGTTTTGGAATCATGCAAAATAATTTTCACGCCATGGATTCAGCAACACCAAAAAAATTTTCTTTGCCCTGATTAGAGTATGGAAACCTACAAACCTTGGTATGGGAACAAAAAGAAGGCTGGCTAAACTAGGTAGTTATTTACGCCCCCATTGGCGAGAAGCAGCCCTGGGTATTATCGCTTTGTTAACTGTCAATGGATTAGGGGTTTATATACCCCTATTAATCCGTTCGGCAGTTGACAAGCTATCAGTAAATTTTACCTATGGAGACATGTTACGTTATGTAACACTCATTGTGCTGCTGACTTCGGCGATGTGGTTAATCCGCATGGCTTCCCGGATCTGGATTTTTGGTGTGGGAAGACAGGTGGAGTTTGAGTTAAAACAGCAAATTTTTCAGCATTTACTCAAATTAGAGCCTGCTTATTTTGCCAGCCACCCTGCTGGAGATTTGATTAGTAGAGCCACTAGCGATGTGGATAATATCCGCAGGTTGTTGGGTTTTGCGGTGTTGAGTTTGGCAAATACGGTGTTTGCCTATGCTCTGACATTACCAGCGATGCTTTCCATTAGTTGGGATTTGACCCTAGCATCTTTGGCGGTATATCCGTTTATGTTCTTTTTAGTACATCTGTTTAGCGATCGCTTACGTAATGAGCAATCCCAGGTTCAAGAAAATATCTCTGATATTAGTCAACTCATCCAGGAAGATATTAGTGGCATCGCCCTAATTAAGATTTATGCTCAAGAAGGGAATGAACGGCGGGCATTTGCTGGTAAAAATCAGCAATTATTACAGGCTAATCTCCAACTAGCTAAAAGCCGTAACACTCTATTCCCTTTAATTGGAGGATTGGCTAACATTAGCTCCTTAATCATTATTTGGTTGGGAGCAACCCGAATTGCAGCAGGAAGTCTGGCAATTGGTGATTTTGTTGCCCTACTAATTTTTGTGGAGCGGTTGGTATTTCCCACAGCACTGTTAGGATTTACCATTACAGCATACCAAAGGGGTGAGGTGAGTATTGACCGTGTAGAAAGTATTCTCAATAATCAACCAAAAATTAAGGATACTGAGAATACTATCTCTTTAGCACCAGCACAGATACAAGGGGAAATTACAGCCAAAAACCTGAGTTATACTTACCCTGGTGCCCCAACACCTGCTCTGGACGATATCAACTTCACCATTAACCCAGGGGAAATTGTGGCGATTGTGGGAGCCATTGGTGCGGGTAAATCAACCTTGGCAAATGCTTTACCGAGGTTACTAGATATTGAGTCAGGACAGCTATTCTTAGATGGGGTAGACATCACCAAAATTAGCTTAACAGATTTACGGGGTGCGATCGCTTATGTACCCCAAGATAGTTTTCTGTTTAGTACCACCATTAAAAATAATATTCGCTATGGTGATCCAGTAAGCGAACAATCAGAAATAGAGAATGTTGCCAAGCAGGCACAGATACATTCTGAGATTATCAATTTTTCCCGGCAATATGAAACCATAGTTGGGGAACGGGGAATTACCCTCTCTGGAGGACAAAGACAGCGTACATCCCTGGCTAGGGCAATGTTGATAGATGCTCCAGTGTTAATCTTAGATGATGCCCTTTCCAGTGTTGATAATCAAACCGCTACAGCTATCCTCAGAAATTTATCTACAGGGAAGCAACGCAAAACAGTAATTTTTATTACTCACCAACTTTCAGCAGCAGCTACCGCAGATCGTATTTTTGTGATGGATAAGGGCGAAATTGTGCAGATAGGTACGCAAATTGAATTGCTGCAACAACCAGGATTGTATAGAACTTTGTGGAACCAGCACCAAGTTGAGGAATTATTACATTAGGCAGGGGAAGAGGAGTGAGGGAGTGAAGGAGTGAAGGAGTGAGGGAGTGAAGGAGTGAGGGAGTAGGGGCGGGGTTTCCCCGCCCAGAGTGAAGGAGTAGGGGGTAGGGGCACGACATCCACAATCTCTCGGTATATGCAATAATATTAAACACGCCGTGCCCATGAGGGAAGCAGGGTATGAGGTGAGGGCTTTTGGGGTTTGAAAACACGCCCTAGCCTTTTCAAGGCTAAGAGGCATTATGAATTATTTAACCAAATATCAACAATATCCAGCATTTTTTTACTGCTAATAGCTGCGATGGATTTTTGACCTCTTTTAATTTTCACCCTGCTGACTACATCATTGAGGGATTGAAACTTCTGCTTATTTCTTTCTGTAACTACGGCATTTGATATTTGAGTAGGTTGTTTTATGCCGGTAATTTTTAATTTAGACGCAAGTTGAGATGCATCTAAATTATTAAACAATGCTAATACTTCTGCTTTATTTGTCAGTTGCTTTTGCAAATCTTTGACTTCATACTCTAATTTAACCTTTGCTGTAGCTGTTTCTAGTAACTGATGAGCTATTTGGTCAAAGCGGGATTCAAATTCCTTGAGAAAATTGTTGAGAATATCTTCTGTAATAACAGTATTTTTGACAGTAGTTGATTTATGATTCCTAAATAATTTAATTTGCTGTACTAATAATTCCTCGTTATCTTCTTCAATCACAAAAACACCAATCATTTCCCCTTTTTTGGGGTCTATTTCCCTAGCTCTAGCAGCAGCATAATATGCAAATGCTCCATCGGCAACTTCGTAAGATTTAAGACTTGTACGTCGAACAATTATGGGATTAATAACTCCTTCAGTTGCTAAAATCAACTGAGCAGCTTGTTCTATTTCCTCATCTGCAAATAGGGAGCGAGGAGATTTACAAGTAATTTTCTTGACTGCTACCAGTGAAGTTGACAATTTCATCCAGCCATTCCTATTTTCTTCAATACTTCTTTCGCTAGTAGTTCAAACTCTTGTGCAGAAAAAGAATTAGGTTTAAAATCAAGCACAGAAACCGGAGCGGCAACTTCCATGTTGCCAACTTCTATGGTTTTTTCCGCACACTTCGCTAAATCATCTCGTTCGTAAATTACAGTATTGAAAACGTCAATACCATACCTTTCGGAAACCTTGCGAATGCGATTTTTTAATGTTGAATTGATAAACTTGGCATTGGTAGATATTTTGCAAGGGACTACACCAAGTATTTCCAGAGGTTCTTTCCTAATTTGTTTTCTAAAAGCATTTACAGCTTTGGTAAAATCCTTAACGTTGATTAAACCTTGGTTAGCAAAAGGCTTTAAATCTGATGGTACCAGTAAATAATCTGCTGCTATTAAAGCAATCCGGGCATAAAAGTTTAAAGAAGGTGGAGTATCAAGAAGTACCACATCATAATCTTCTTGAACTTCTTCCAATTTTTCTATGAGTATGAGTCGGCTATAATCTAAAGCATTTAAATCTGTTTCATGATTCATTAAATCGATATGGGAAGGAACCACATCAATTTCTGGATTACAAAAATTAGACTTTCTAGCTACTTCAGAAATCGAATAAAAATCCTCTGACTGTAAAACATGAAGAATATTAGATTCCCTGATATCATCAAATTCTTCATCATCAAATTTGACCAAACCAGTAGCAAATGTGGTGTTAGCTTGACTATCAAGGTCGATAACTAAAACTTTTTTCCCTGTTTTCCTAATAGCAGCAGCTAAATTAACTACTGTTGTAGTTTTTCCTACACCACCTTTATTATGGTAGACTGCAATTATTTTCATTATATCTTGCCTCTTGGTTTCATAAATATCTGGAGATGTTGATTAAAGTTGGTGTTGAGAATTTGAAATTATTGAGTTTTTATAGCTGAATTATCTTGGAGTTTATCTCTACAGATTACATTTTTTATTTCATTTATTTTGAGCAAAAAATAGACTGGATACAAGCCCCCGGATTTATTCGTGGAGTGTCAAAAATTTTTTGGTGAGTTTCATTAGCTCTTCAACTTCCTGATGGGTTAACTGATAATTTATAACTGATAACTGATAACTGAAATGACATCTAGCTCTTTCCCCAAACATTGAAACACTAATTTAAGATAATTATTATATTTCTGATAAATCCTAACTTCTTTCCCATTTGTAAGCAAACCATATTCAACATTCAAATTCCAAGATCATTTAAGTCACTGGGTTCAGTTAAATATAAAACCTCACCCCCAGCCCCTCTCCTTATTAAGGATGTTGCTGGCGAATAGTAGGTTTGACCCCTCACCAGGCTAAAAGCTGGGGATTATTGTCATAATTTGGACTTGTTTTTTCTACCCCCACTCCCCCACTCTCCCGCTCCCCCACTCCAAAGAGGGTGATACCCCTGATTCGCCATTGCTATCCTTATTAAGGAGAGGGGTGACTTCAGGCGGAGTACTGGAGTACTACTCTGTCCCATTAGTTTTGCCGGGTTAAAGGAGTGGGAGCAGCGTTCAACTCAGCTCACGCCGTAGACGTAATCGCCCCAGAGGGGCTAATCTTGCTCCCTGCTTAGAAATAGGAAGCGAGACACTCCCACTACAATTGTTTGACTGATCAAAATTAATAGCCTGTCCCATTAATTCTGATCAGTCGCGGGCATTGAGATTCCCAACTTCTATCCTCGGAATTTCTACAATGTGCGGATATTGATTGAGAAGTCGGGGATCACCTTACCTAGCCATCAAAACTAATGGGACAAAGCACTAGCCTGATAATTGATTGTAATATCTTTAACTAGGATTTATAGAATAATTACTTAATTATGCTTGTTGCTTCCTCTGGAATTATATTCATAAATGCTTTACATTTTGTAATATAAACCAAAATAGGCAGGGAGTAACAATGTCAGGAGAGTCACAAGGCAAAAAAGTGGTAGTTGTGGGTGCAGGTTGGGCTGGTTTAGGGGCAACATACCATTTAGCACAGCAAGGCTATGATGTGACCCTACTGGAGGCGGGTTCCTATCCTGGTGGACTGGTTGCAGGTTGGAAGACATCTGGAGGACGTTCAGTAGAAGCTGGTATTCATGGCTTTTGGCATCCTTACAGAAATATTTTTGCCCTGATTAATGAATTAGGCATTAATCCTTTTACTAGTTGGACACGTTCGTCTCAATATTCTCCGGTGGGTTTGGAAGTAGAATCACCGATTTTTCAACATTTACCGCAATTACCGACACCTTTAGGTACTTTTATTTACACAAAATTCAAGCGTTTACCATTAAGCGATCGCCTGAGTGCATTACCTCTACTCTATTCCCTGATTGACTTTGATAATTCTGATGATGGTTGGCAGCGTTATGATTTTCTCAGTGCTAGGGAATTATTTAAAACATTCGGTGTTTCTGCAAGATTGTATAAGGAAGCGTTTGAACCCATGTTATTAGTGGGTTTATTTGCCCCTGGAGAACAGTGTTCTGCTGCTGCGACCTTGGGAATGTTATATTATTTCATCCTGGCACACCAACCTGATTTTGATGTGGTGTGGTGTCGGGGAACCGTGGGAGAAAAGATATTCCGTCCTTGGGTGGAAAGGATAGAAAAATTAGGGGGTAAGATTTTAGCCAATCAACGGGTGACGGATGTAATTACTGATAGTCATAACCGCGCTACCGGGGTTGTGTGTGGCGACAGGGTTTTTGATGCTGATGCAGTTATTTTTGCTGTGGGGATTACGGGGATGAAAAAGATTATTGCTAATTCCCCTAATTTGCGGAGTCGCCAGGAATTTTGTAATGTGAATAATTTGGGAGCGATCGATGTTTTAGCTACCCGGTTATGGTTTGATAGTAAAGTAGATGTTCCCCTTCCTTCTAATGCCTGTTTTGGTTTTGATAACACCACAGGATGGACATTCTTTGACTTGAATGCTTTACATGATGAATATAAAGATGAACCAGGTTCAGTAATTGAAGCAGATTTTTACCATGCCAATCAGTTAATACCCTTAGAGAATGAGGCGATAATTGCTAAGGTTCATCAAGATTTAGCAACCTGTGTGCCAGGATTTCGGGAAGCAAAGGTAATTGATAGCAGTGTGATTCGTCTTCCCCAGGCAGTAACACATTTTGCCCCTGGTAGTTATCAGCATATGTTGCCAGCTAAAACTAGCTTTGAGAATGTATTTATGAGTGGGGATTGGATAGTCACTCGTCACGGTTCTTGGTCACAGGAAAAGGCTTATGTGACTGGTTTGGAAGCTGCTAATTTGGTGGTTGACTATTTGGGAGGGGGTAAAGCGGCGAATGTGTTACCTGTGGAAGCAGATGAGGGACATATTCAAGTAGCGAGGACAATTAATAAAACATTGCGTCAATTGGGTAAGTCTATTTTGCCTGATGTTTGGTTACCCTAGATAGTTTTTGTCAGTTTCCATCACAATGTATTATGAATACAATTCCTGGGATTACAATAAACCTATATACAGATAAACATCTTATATCAATTTGAAGAATGATTGTGACAGATGGAAGTTTGAAAAGTTTCTATAGTAGCTCTTTCACAATCTAAAATCCAAAATCCAAAATCCAAAATCCAAAATCTAAAATGTCCCTAGCCAAAGAATTAGACACTCCCCAAGATATCACGGAAGATGTTATATTTCCTCCTGGTGATTTATATGCTGCCTTGGGAGGTAAAAAATTTATTGGTAATCCCAAACAACCTACTATTTTTGTCTGTGAGTTAGTAGATGAAGAATATCAAATGAACCCATTTACTGGTAATAACTTAATCGTTTCTCCCACCTTACCCCAACTAAATTTAACCGCACAGCAAATTTTTGATTCTGCTTTGTAATAG
>JASJCJ010000152.1 GCA_030066045.1 Calothrix sp. MO_167.B12 | reverse complement strand
ATGGTAGCCGGGGCGATGTTAACGGTAATTTCTGAGACCATGTTGCCAGAGGCTTATGCTAAAGGTGGTTCAGTGGTGGGAATGTCTACCTTGTTAGGGTTTCTAGTCACCATTCTGATTCAGAGCATTAGTAATAAGCAATAAGTAATAAGTAATAAGTAATAAGCTAATATAGGAATCCGGTTTGATTTGTGAAATCATTCGTGATGATAGGGAATAGGGAATAGGGAATAGTGGGCTCGCAATCACTCGTAGGTTGGGTGAAACGTACACGCAGTGTTCCCGCAGGGTAGTGGAACCCAACAAATGCCAACTAAAACAGACATTATTTTATACTTGATAGGTTACAATTACCTTGCATAAAGAATAGTATCCAAGCCCAAACAATCAGTGAAGCCTCAAAAATAATTTTTTCGGAGGTGCTGAATATATTTACTGAAATCAAAGATGCTATTCATTGAGTGTTAGTATGAAATTTTTTTATCTCAAAAATTAGCTCGTTGGCTGTTTTATATCAGTCTGGGAATGATTATATTTCCAGTGTTTTCTGCAATGGTGCTGACACTTTTAGCCAAAGGGATAAACTGCAATTTTACAGGCAGTACCACCGGCTTTTGCCAGATTTTGGGACAAAGCATTGAAAGAGCATTACAGACTAATATTAACTTGATGTTGTCCTACTATCACACCTTGGGCTTACCAGTGTGGCTCGTCCTTATCTTTGTCTATCATAGCTTTCATGGTCTATGGCGTATATTGGTTAACCTGATATGTATTTGGTTCGTGCCTCATTCTCCCTTAGTATTGGGTATTCTGGCTGGTATACCTTTGACTCATGATGGCTGTTTTTATCCAAGCCAATGTGTTGTTCTGGGTGTGGAAATGGATAGTGCTATCTTTGGACAGGGAGTATTACTTTGGTCTTTATTTTTTACGTTACCTATTTGTGCTTTAGCATCATTGGTATCAGTAGCATACTATACTTGGCAATACAAGGAATAAGGTAACTAGACTTGATAAAACGGCGTAAATTACAGGTCTAAATAGGGCTTGCTGTTCGCCTAGCGCAGCGTTAGCTGTAAAAGTCTTTGGGTGAGGGTAGCCAATAGGCAACAAAGAATAGGCAACAAACAGTTTCACACCTGATTTTTGCTACTGGAGTTTACCACAAAAACTGTCAATGCAAGGTTTTTAAACCTCAAACCCCTATTTCCTTGCACTTTCTCCCGAAAAAACAGCCCTTATACATTGATAAATCAATGTTTTATAGTTATTCAGCAGACCCTAAATAATAAAATTACGCATCTGAATGCCAAGTTTGATTAATAATCTAGGGGCTGAACAATTGCCCTTAAACCATTACTATTAAGAATTTTCTGCATATTGCTGGCATTATAAGCACTGCTAAATACCCCTGCTTGCATATATGCTTGACCTTGCCATACTGTGGGGAAAGCATCGGGAGCGAGGAATCGAACAATTTCTTGATCCCTTTGAGTCTGGATTTGTGCTATGACTCGGTAGCGAGAACCAACCTGAGAATTATTAGTATTGTACGAAGCCAAGTTGTTATTAGTATAATTGCTGGGGTTTTGGTTGATGATATTACCGTTATCCATCCCCGGAATATTAGCTCCTGGAACTGGTAAATTCTGCTGCCTCACTTGTCTGGTTGGGGGAGTGGGAGATTTAGGTGCTGTAAATTCAATAGTCTTGGGAGCGATACGCACATAATTCAATTGCCGATTATTGGATGAATTGGTAGGCGCGGAATTCAGTGGTTGTCTGGATGTCAACTTTCTAGGTGTGGGAAATCCAGAATTACTCTCAGCAACCTTTTTACTTGTTCTAGGTTGGTTAGATACCAATGGTCTATTTTTAGGTATAGATGGTAACTGACTATTAAATTGACTAGAACTACTGTTATTGCTGACAGCCCTATTTCTTCTAGGTAATGGTAGCAGTCGTCTGCTTGAAGTGGGATTACTGGATGGTGCGGACATAGTTGGTACGCTAGGCATAGTGGCTACCGCAGTACCAGAAAAATCCACTTGACCAGCAATGCGATTCCGCCCTAAATTGTTGCCATAGGCTGAAAGAGTTTGCTTGGCAGTACTGGCATTAATGTCATACCGTCCATTGCTGGCGAATTGATTACCTCCTGGTTCTGTTGTATTACCTAAGTCTGGCATTGCCTGGTAAATAGCAACCAACCCATCTTCCTTGTTGCTGCGAATGGCATTATTCCGCAAAACTGGGCGGGAATTAGCCTGGACGATAATTCCACTTCTGTTGTACTGGATCGAATTACCAACTATTAATGGTTGGGCATTTTGGGCGACGCTAATGCCAAAACCTGTTTGTTGTAAGACATTTTCCCGAATTTGTGGTTTGGCATTACCAGAAATAGTGATGCCATTAGCACCATTACGGTAAATATTATTTTTCTCAATGGTAGGTGTGGCTTTACCCATTACCGCAATGCCATCTTGGGTATTGCCCGTAAAGGTATTTTCTGATACCTCCATATTGCCCGACTCAATCCACAAACCATAACCACGAGGATTGGCATTGGTGACGGTAACTCCCCTTAAAGCTGACTGCTGGGCACCAACAATAGCCAAATTCTTGCTGCCAAAGAAACGACTCAGATAATTATCACCTCCTTGAATAATTATCCCCCGTCCTTTAGTTTGGGGATCTCCTTGAATGGAAATCCCTGGTTTGAGTATCAAAGGAAATTGCTCTCCTGTCTGGGTGCTATAAGTACCTGTACTTAAAACAATCTTTGTATTGGGCTGGGCAATTTGTATAGCTTGGGTAATAGTTCTCAATGGTGATTGTTGCTCACCATTACCAGTCTTGTCATCTCCCATATTTGGGTTGACAAACAATACCCGAACCTGAGAGATTGATCTGACACCCGCAGAACTTGATTTTGGTGTGGATGAGGTTTGAGCCATAACTGCTGATTGGTTGGTGCCTAATGCAGTTATACTTGTGATCGCCATACCCAAAGTCAAAACTATGGTTGGGTGAGGTAACACGGAAAATAAACCTAATTCGAGGTTAGAAGATGATTTACATCCTTTACTCCGCGAAAATACTGACTTAATATTCTTTCTGAGGGACGGGGCAAGCTCTTGGAACATAATCAAGTTAATAACACTCCTTCAAACACAATTTTTTATACTCTGACAACAACCTAGATGTCGATCATCTTAATTACAGTATTGACCAATTGGCTATTTTTCATACAAAGTAGTTACATAAGGAGTGAGACAACCGCTGCCAGCAATACATCGGTCTGTGTGGAATACTTCACATTTCTTCAATATTGCCCTAGCTTTATCTAGATGCATTATTTGTTTGAACTTCATCCTTGTCTGTCTTCCCTTAATCCTGAGTAAAAAAAATCAAGAACCAAAAAGCGTTGTGAATATGAAACAGGCTGGTTGTGACGATGAAGACACTAATGGGGGTGTTGTAATGGTCAGTCCATACAGCCAAAAAGAAGAGATACAACAGGTAGTTTACCGAATTTTAGACACCAACTTGGATCGTACCCGGGAAGGGTTGCGAATTATTGAAGAGTGGTGTCGCTTTGGTTTAAACAGTTCCCAGTTAGTTGCTGAATGTAAAAATCTCCGGCAAGAGGTAGCTCGCTGGCACACTGAGGAGATGAGAGCCGCTAGGGATACCCCAGGGGATGCTGGTACAGAGTTAAGCCATACCCGAGAAGAACAACGTAGTAGTATTAAGTCTCTACTGGAAGCAAACTTCTGTCGGGTACAAGAAGCCATGCGAGTGTTGGAAGAATACAGCAAGCTTTACGATCCCAATATGGGGAAAGCTTTTAAACAAATGCGCTATCGGGTTTATACCCTAGAAAGTAGCTTAATGGGGTATCAACGGCATCAAATGCTGTTGCGATCGCATTTATATCTTATTACCTCCCCTGATGACAAGTTATTAGAAACTGTGGAAGCTGCGCTCAAAGGTGGACTCACCCTGTTGCAGTACCGGGATAAAAACGCTGATGATCATGTCCGCCTAGAACAAGCTACAAAACTGCGACAGTTGTGTCATGCATACGGCGCTCTCTTCATTGTCAATGACCGAGTTGATTTAGCCCTGGCGGTGGATGCCGATGGCGTACACCTCGGACAACAGGATATGCCCATTGCCATGGCGCGACAACTACTTGGTCCTCAACGCTTGATAGGTCGTTCTACCACAAATATGTCAGAAATGCAAGAGGCGATCGCTCAAGGGGCTGATTACATTGGTGTGGGACCAGTGTATGAAACTCCTACGAAGGTTGGTAAAGCGGCAGCAGGTTTAGAGTATGTTAGTTATGCAGCAAAAAATTCTTCTCTTCCTTGGTTTGCCATTGGCGGCATAGATGCCAATAATGTCAATGATGTGATTGATGCTGGGGCGAAGCGGGTAGCAGTGGTTAGAGCAATTATGCAAGCCGAGCAACCAACTTTAGTCACTCAATATTTCTTGTCCCAATTGAACCGGATTCAGCCGGTTGGTACTAAAGCCTATGTCTAGCTCCATTACCCTCCAGGTGAACGGTGAAGCCCGTAGTTTGCCTTCGCCTATGGTTTTACCCGATGTTCTGCAATACCTGGGCTTTAATCCCCGTCTGGTGGCAGTGGAATATAACGGTGAAATCTTACATCGCCAATTTTGGCAGTCTACCACAATTCAAGGGGGCGATCGCTTGGAGGTGGTGACGATTGTTGGGGGAGGGTGATTGGGAGTGAGGGAGTGAGGGAGTGATGGAGTGATGGAGTGATGGGGTGATGGGGTGATAGGGTGATGGGGTGATGGGGCGATGGTAGCATCACGTAACAACCACCGATTGTGACACTTGCATAAGTCCTGTTCAAAATATTCTCAAAATCTCCTTATTAGCTCCTGATTAGTTTTTGTTAACTTTGTCCTCTACCAATGATTTCAATCAGTCTTAAAAGAATTGCTTCCAAGCTGTTCAATGCTGCGTTTGTAGTGCGTTGATGTTCTGCACAAGTACGCTGGTGTTCTGTAAAAATACTCTGGTGCTGTACAAAATGACGTTGATATTCGTTAAAATTCGCTTGCATCATCTGCTGATTTTCTTGTAATTGCAAAACTACATCATCTAATACTGCACTGCGAGCCAAAACACGATTTACATCACTGGTTAAATTCTGTACAGTAGCGTTTGTTTCTCGTATTTGTTGCTGTGTTTCTTGTACAGTAGCGTTTGTTTCTCGTATTTGTTGCTGTGTTTCTTGTATTCGTTGCTGTGTTTGCAATTGACTACGGGTCAGTTCTGCCAACAATGTTCTAATATCATCATTATTGTTTGAGTTAGTCATAATTTAAATCGTTTATATTTTTCTATAATCTCTTATTGTTCATGTTTGGTTCTCATTTTTAAACCTCTTTTATGTCAAACATATCGCCTACATTAACTTGAAAATAGGTACATAGCTTGATAGCTACTTGACAATCGATTCTGCTGAAAGAGTTTTTCACATAACCGCGTATAGCATTTTCTGTCACTCCTACTTCTCTAGATAACTGAGCTATATTTAATTGTTTTTCATCCATATATTGTTTGAGTTGACAAATTATTACTTTTTCCATTAACCAATCTCTACATTTCTCAAATTAGCATACTACTCGAATATTCGAGTATTCGTTTTTATTATGGGATTATACAACTTGTATTAATCACTTTGATAATCGACTAGTATTATATTCGAGTATTTAATTAAAAAAAAAGAAGTGTCGATGAAGACACTTCTAGCGATCGCAAAATATACTTTTTTTGAGTAAACTAGTCAACAGCTATCCACAATCCATAACTGTCAACTGTCAACTGTCAACAATTAATACCCACTTTCCTCTTCGTATTCTGGTTGTCTTTCCTTCACCTTCTTGGTGGGAATATTCACTGGTTTTGGCGCATCTTCCCAAGCATCGCTGTCTAAATCATCATCATACTTATCGTATTCCTCGGAATATGCCTTTGTGCTATAAGGTTCGGGTTTATATGTCGGCTGGGGTTGATATTTATCCTTCCCTGTAGCCTCACTCCAGTTATCTTCCTCATCATCTTCATAGGGAACTGGTTCTGGCTCATACTGACGAGCTTTCATTACTTGACGCTGGGGACGCTCATCTTCATAGTAATCCTCATCCCATTCCTCCCTGGCTACGGGTTCGGGAGCGCGGGTTTTGACTCTGGGAGCTTCTAAGGGCACACCACTGGGTAATTGATTGGGTGGTGCTACAGTCTTGGGAGCGTAAATGCCTTCTTCCTCTTCCCTTTCCCAAGGTGCTTTTCCTAGTCCCAAACGCTCTAATAAGCCAACGGTTAACTGGGTAACTCGTTCTTCCGCCCCTTCAAATACAATTAACCGATTGGGACCTGTACTAACAATCTCCTCAATGGATAATTCATATGTACTTAAAAATTGATCGGGAATTTGCGGTAATCCCACCGAAGCAATGACAATGGAGTAAATCTTGCCTGATTCTCCATTAAATTTAAAGCCCCGTACCTTACCCAGCACCTCACCATTTTCGGTGATTACTTCCCAGTTAATTAAGCTACTGAAAAGGTCTACGTCAACATCTTCAATCACATCCTCGTCATCAACCAAAATTACATCGCCAATTTGGTTGATGTTTTCCAGATACATATAACGTGGTATGCCAGATACAGAGATCAGGCTGTCTCGTAGGCTTAGAGCCACAACCTCTCGCTGATCTACATCCACCCAAATTTGACTGACGATACCTAGCCTTTTGCCATTATCGCGGGTGATTACCTGAGTATTTAAAATATCGGAACGCCTAGTAATTTGTTCAGAGGTCATTCTATACGGAGTCCTGATCTCGAATCCGGTTTATCTATACACTATTATTAACAAAAACTCAAGCAGAATTTGAATCGGTTTGCAATTTAATACCCAAAACTTGAGTATAAGCTCCCCGAGCTTGAGTAACGCCGATGGTGCGTTCGGCTGATTCTATCATCGGGCGACGCAAACTCACAACTATAAATTGTGCTTGTTGTGCCTGTTGTTTAATCATTTTAGCTAATCGTTCTACATTTGCCCCATCTAAAAACATATCTACTTCGTCAAAGGCGTAGAATGGGGAGGGGCGATAGCGTTGTAGGGCGAAGATAAAGCTCAGGGCTGTGAGGGATTTTTCTCCCCCGGACATGGAGGCTAATTTTCTCACTGGTTTGCCTTTGGGGTGGGCGACGAGGTTGAGTCCACTACTAAAGGGATCTTCGGGGTTATCTAGTTGTAAGTAACCGTCACCGTCGGAAAGGGTGGCGAAGATGGATTGGAAGTTTTTGTTGACAGCGTCGAAGGCTTCTTTGAAGGCTCGCTGTCTTAAGGTGGTAAAGTTTTCAATTCTTAATAATAGCTCTGTTCTTTCCCCTTCTAAGGTTTCCAGCTTTTCGCTCAGTTCTTCTAGGCGTTTTTGGGTGCGGTCATATTGTTCCAATGCCAACATATTTACGGGTTCCATGGCCTGGAGGCGTTTGGAGAGCGATCGCAATTCTTTTTGTAGTCCTTCTAAGTCTACTTTATCGGGTACTTCGGGTAGGATTTCGGGTAGTTCAGCGGCAACGGTTTCTAGTTGTTCCCGCACTGCTATGAGTTCTTCTCGGCGTTTTTGCTGGCTTTCTTGCAGTTTTTGTAGTTCCCATTCCAGCTTTTGCTGACTTAGCAAGTCGGCGCGTAATTCTTCTTCTGTGCGATCGCGGATTTTTTTCTCTTCTCCTAAACTCTCTTCCATCTGTTTTAATTGTGCCTGGGTTTGGGCTATTTGCTCCCCTAAGGCAACTATTTCCTCAGCAATGCGGTTAATATTATCTCGCCGGGAAGCTTGTTCCTGTTGGTATTCTTCTATCCGCTGCTGTGCCCCTTGAATTTTCTCCTGGAGCCGTTGCTGTTCCACTTCCAAGTTTTTCAGCCTAGTTTCTGCTGACCGTAAACTTTCATCCCGTTGTTGCAATTGTTGCTCTTGACTTTTTATTTGTGCTTGAATTTGCTGCCATTCTTGGGGGGTTTGGGATGCTTCCAGGTCGGCAAGGTCTTGGCGCAGTTGTTGTAATTGTTGCTCTTGCCCTGGCAATTCCCCTGATAATACTTCTAGGCGAGATTGGGCAGAGGTGAGTTTTTCTTGGTTTTGGGCGAGTTGCGATCGCGCCGTTTCCAACTGTTGAGTTAAATTTTTTACTTCTTTCCCTAGTTGTTCACAACGTAATTCCTGTTCCCTGCGTCCTTGCCTAGTTTCTGTGAGTTGTTGGGATAGTTGCTTGGCTTGTTGGGAGAGGTTAGTAATGCTTTGGGTACAGCGAGCTAAAATTTGCTCAATATCCCGGAGACGATTTTTCAACGCAGTTACTTCTGTGGATTCCCCTGTTTCTGCCTTGCCAAACTTCAAAGAAGAACGGTGGCTAATGCTACCACCAGTCATGGCACCACTAGTTTCCAATAACTCTCCTTCTAAAGTAACAATGCGGTTTCTACCTAAATTTTGCCTAGCTCGTTCCAGGTTAGAAAAGACCACCGTATTACCAAACACATAGGAAAATATTCTTTCATAGCGGCGATCGCATTCCACCAGATTCACAGCATAATCAATAAAGCCATTGGCATTTTCCAAGGCTGGGGAAGGGGAAAATCGGGGAGGATTGATTTTATTCAGGGGTAAAAAAGTAGCCCTTCCTGCCCGTTTCTGCTTTAACAATTGAATTCCGGCGGCGGCAATAGAATCGTCTTCCACCACAATATGTCCTAGACGGGCACCAGCGGCAATTTCCAATGCCAATTGATATTGGGGATCAACCCCACCCAACTGTACCACCAAGCCGCAAATACCGGGCATTCCTGATTGCAAAATAATCTTACTGGCGTGGGTTCCCTGGACTTCTTGCTGGGCTTGTGCCTGGGCCTCCAGTTTATCTAACTGCCGTTGTTTGTCCCTCTGTTCATGGTAAAGCCGCTTTTGGGTATCCTGTTGAATTTGCAGTTCCTGTTCCGTTGCCGCTAAATTATGGGCTAAATCCTGGATAGGAGCACTAGAACTATCTAACTCTGCTTGCAGGCGGTTATACTCCCCTTGTTTCTCCTCTAATTCTGGTTCCCAAGCAGCAACTTGCTGGGTTTGTTCCTCAATTTGTTGTTGGAGTTGGAGGTGGCGTTCCGTTAACTGAGCCTGTTCCGTGCGTTGGGGTTCTAGGGTTTGCAGTAAAGTTTCAATTTGTCGATTCAACGCCGTTTGTTGCTGCACCCAAGCCTCGGAAGCAGAAGCGATTTCCGTGGCCGCTTCCCGGGAACCTTCTAAACTTTGCTGTGCTTGTTCACGTTCGGTTTTCTTCGCCGCAATTACATCAATTTGCTCAGTTCTTTGTCCAGTTGATTGCTCTAAGGACTGCTGATTCTGAGTAATTTCCCCTTGGGCTTGCTGTACTCTCTGACTAGCTGACTGGGATGCTTTTTCTAACTCCCCTTGTTGGCGTTGTAATTGCTTCCTTTCCGCTTCCTGATTCGCCAGAGTTGATTGAGTGGCTAATAGTTGTTCCTCTCCCAAAGCCTTTACATGGGCATTGAGTTTTTCCAACTCTTGATTTTTGTGAGCAATTTCTGTATTTAAATTGGTTAGTTGTGTCGTTAGTTCCTCATAATTGCGATCGCTCCCTTGAATTTGGGTAACTAACCTTTCCTGTTGATTTTGCAAGGAACGCCAAGATAATACCCCCTCCCACTTCTGCTTTTCTAAAAATTCAGTCCGTAGCTTTTGATACTTCTCAGCCTTTGCCTTATCTTGGGACAGGCGATCGCATTGTGCCGTTAATTCCGTCTCAATAATCCGACAACTATCTTCCTTATCCTTAACCTCTTCCAGGGTTTTCTTCGCCTGATTAATTTTGCGATCGAATGCCGCTACCCCTGCCAACTCATCAATTATTTCCCTTCTTTCCTTGGCATTCATGGAAATAATACTGGTAACATCACCTTGGAGAACAACGTTATATCCCTCAGGATAAATACGTAAACGTTCTAACTCCTGGTGTAATTCCGTCAGGGTAGAAGAAATGCCATTAATGTAATAATTAGACGTATAAGTTCCTTGGGGAGTAACTCGCAACCTCCGAGTCACACTCCATTCCCCACCTATCTGTGCCCGAATCTTCTGCTTACGGCTGATTTCATCTTCCGTTTCTGTATCCTTTTCTGCCTCCTGAGCTATCTCTTCAGCAATTTCCGCCAACTCAGGATTATCTTCCGCTTCCACTGTAGAAATGACAGTCAGTTCTTCCTCCTCATCCGGCACACCATCCGACAAATCAAAAGTCACCGTCACAATAGTTTCCACCGCCGAACGGGATTTACTGCTTTGGGTAGTATTTACCAAATCCGGGAGTCGATCCGCCCGCATTCCCTTAGAACTAGCTAAACCCAAGCAGAATAGCAGCGAGTCGAGAATATTCGACTTTCCCGAACCATTGGGACCAGAAATCACAGTAAATCCCTCTAGTAAAGGGACTTTACTCGTACCGCCAAAGGATTTGAAATTTGTCAGTTCGACACGCTTTACGTGCACCATAGGCGCGGGTTAACTAGGCTCTTGCAGTTCAAGTGTACCAGTGAAAGGGGATTAGGAGTTAGGGGATTTCAGATTTTCTCATGGAATATGAGAGAAGTATAGGGGTTAATGGCGATCATGGGAAAAAATTTTCCAGTAAACTCATAGAATAAGAGCTTTTATTCCTCCTATATCCCATAACTCGAATGATTGATGATAAAGATTATAAAGAGCATTTCTGTATAATAATTTGACAGTTACAGGATCTTTTGTAGAGTTTAAGTCTGTTAGGAGAAGATCGAATCATGGGACAATTTTACGATCCGAGAATTGCTACGGATTATCCCGCTTACTTTTGTCGAGGTGTACAGCAAGCAGCAAATTTACTATATCGACTCAGTTCAAAAGACCACAATGGCGATACCCGGAACAAATACAAGCTTAAAACTTCTGACTATTTGATCAAGGGCAGCTCTACCAAAATTAGTCAGTGGTTAGACCGTGATTACGATTTCAATGCTCACACCGTTAATGAGATGTTTGAGTTTTTGTCTGTCTTATCTCGTATGAAACTAGTTACATGGTTCGGTCACGATGAAATCCAACTCGAACGCTCTCAAATTGACCATTTAGAGAAGGTTGGAGAGGGTAATTATAGCGAAGAAATTCATAAACACATTCAACGTTTCGACTTCACAAGTCATGCTAAGACAAATGGATTCAGAGTTGGAAAGCTTCCAAATATTGATGAAGTCAATTAAGTTAAAGGGTAAATGAGTTTGATCGAATGGTATATAGCCACAGTCTAACAACGCTGTTGCTGCCGAAATTCGCTGTAAGAGTCATATTTTTAATGTTTATTGTTGGCAATTTTGATAGACTTTGGACATATGCTCATCTAGCTAAAAATGCGGCTTCAAGCCTTGGTACGCGTGTTAAAAAAACCCCAAATATCTCAGAAGCAGCTCAAATTTTGGCTGCAATCAGGTTTCGGTTCTCAGCCGTAGGAGCTATTATTGGACATACTATTGGTGACCTCATTTTATTGAGTGCTATCTGGTTCTACTTAAATCCAAAAGAAAAACAAAACTAGTCCAACAATTCGTTGCACAGATTACACCAACCTTATTTCTCTGAAAACAGCGCGATTTTTTTGATCCCGTAGCTTCTCCTACGAAAGAATATTCAGAATATTTCATCTAATATCCTTTTGATTGTCAAACCCTCCCTGACTCATTATCCTTGAGACAGAAACGATGAATTAGTAAAATGCAATGGCGACCAACATTTCTTTAAAGGAACGACTTGCAGCAGTAGAAAAAGCGATATGCACAGAACATTAACAGGGCTAAAATAGAAGTAAGCTGTGGGTGTAAGATTTTATAATTTGGAGATGGTAATTATGTCATTGGCTGAGGTACTTCCTGTAGCGAGACAGCTTTCCGCGATAGAAAAACTGAAATTAATTCGGATTTTGGCTGAAGATTTGGAGCTGACAGAAGAAATTTCGCCATTGGAACCATTCAAAACCTATGACTTGCCAACACCCTATGATTGCTTCGGAGCAGGTGCAGTTTTGATGGAAGCCTTCAAGCAGTCGGATACAAATCAGCAATAATGTATGCGACTCAAATATTCAACCACTAGCCCAACCCAAAACGAGTTTGACAGTCTACCAAGACTCCCGTTACGACTGTGGCGAGAAGATCGGGAAATTGAAGCAGTTGGTTTAGTGGACAGTGGGGCTACAGTAAATGTCTTACCCTATGAACTTGGTTTAGAATTGGGCGGAATTTGGGACGATACTAGAGCCATCATTCAGTTAGCTGGTAATCTCAGCACTCAGTCAGCAATACCTTTTTCTGCCATCGCTCACATCGGAGAATTTACCCCCACTAAATTACTATTTGCGTGGGTGAAGCGTCCAAACACCCCATTAATTTTAGGACAGACCAACTTTTTTCTTGAATTTGATGTTTGTTTCTACCGCTCTCAGATGGAGTTTGAGGTCAAACCAAAATCACAGTAAATAACCAGCTAACCAGTAATCTGCTTTAAGTTCAATAGCAAGTGCGATCGCTCATCATTAATTTATGGACAATTGAGAGAGTAGAATTGAAACATCCTCATATTGCAACAAATTTCTTCTCAAATTATGACCGATCTTCTTCGACAAGTCATTTCAGAAATCGAGAAACTTCCAGCATCACAGCAAAATGCGATCGCGCAGCGACTCCCTTGGAGTCTCGCATCCCGTCTCATGGCAGAACTGAAAGCTCAACATATGTTCGAGAAGGAATACCGCAATCGTCAGGCTTTTGTTCTTCAGGTAGATAAACTACGTACAAGGTTACTAGAAACATACGGAGAGTTTTCTGATAGTGTTGATTTAATACGTGAGGATAGGTCTAGATAGCAGTGAGAGAAACCGTAGTTGATAGTAGTGTGGCTATTAAGTGGTTCGTTCCACAGCCTAACTCCACAAAGGCACGCGAAATACTTGATGCCTACCAAAACGATGGTCTTATAATACTTGCGCCGGATTTAATTTATGCAGAAGTAGGCAACATTATTTGGAAACTTCATAGATTTCAAGGCTTGTCTGTTGGTAGATGCAGAAGAAATTCTCAATACATTTCAAACAATCGAGTTTGTAATAACTCCATCATCTTTACTTCTTGCTGATGCTTACCATCTTGCGGTAGCGCATCAAAGAACTGTATATGATTCACTCTATCTTGCTCTTAGTCTTCGACAGCAATGCCAATTTGTTACTGCTGACGAGAAACTTGTTAATTCAGTAAGCAGTTTGTTCCCAAATGTGATTGCGATCGAAAATTGGTCTTAGAAATTGTGGTAAATGCTAAATTGAGAATTGGTGAAGTATTACTCACTATGGGCATAGCTCAAGTCGTCGTCTAATTCTGCCAAACCGTAATGCCGCGCAACTCCACGCTGAGAAAGGAACTGCCCAAATTCCTAATTCTTGTCACACGCGATGCTCATTTTCAAGAGGTAGAGAATTTGCAAACAGTAGCATGGTGAGTACTGCCGCCGTATAATTGAAAAGCAATTTTTACCATCGCGTAGCGGCTCCTGTGGAGCATTTGAAGCTCGGGCAGTCGTCATTGATGCTCAAATAAGTCAATTTCCAATGTATGAACTGCTACACTCATTCATTCAGCAAATTTTCCCACAATGCCAAGTTGACGTAACAGCGATTGAATCTCTGCTTGAGTCAAGAAGAGTACGTAAAGGAGACTTTTTATTTCGGGAAGGCGATATCTGCCATTTCCTTGGATTGACGGTGAGAGGTTGCTTGAGAAGCTTTTTTCTCAAAGACGGCAAAGAACTTACATTGTTTTTTCACCCTGAGCATTACACGTTAGGGGATTATGAAAGTTTTCGACGGCAAACTCCTGCTTTTTTCTCCTGTCAAGCGATCGAAGACTCAGAAGTTCTCATCTTAAATTCGCAAGCGATCGAAATTCTGGAAACCATGCCAGATGGTCAGAAATTACTCAGGCTTGTCGTGGAAGACTTGGCTTTTCAACTGCGCGATCATCTGTTTACACTCTACCGAGATTCACCCGAACAACGTTATCTCAATTTTCTGAAGAGCGAACCCGAACTCTTGCAGCGTATTCCACAGCACTACTTGGCATCGCATTTAGGAATTGAGCCAGAATCCCTGAGCCGATTGAAGCGAAGGGTGCAAGAGAAGAGATCGACTTAACCAAAGTCAATGCCTGTTATTCATCTGCACAGTAAAGTTACTAAAAAGACACTTTTGTTGCAAAAAAACGCTATGTCACTAGAGCAAAATAAGGCAATTGTTCTTAAATTCTATGAAGCCTTTGACCAAAAAGATATTGAACAAGGGCGAGAATTGATGTCTGCTGATATTGTCGGTCGAGGCATGGGAACAGATACCCTTAATGGTCTTGATGCCCTCATGAAATATGGAATGCTGATGCTCTCTGCATTTCCAGATGGTTACCATGTTTTGGAAGAAATTATTGCTGAAGGCGACAAAGTTGTTACTCGTGGAACCTTCAGGGGAACGCATCAGGGTGAGTTAATGGGCATTCCACCAACAGGGAGACAAGTCAAATTTTCAGTGATTCACATCGATAGGGTTGTGAGCGGTAAAATTGTGGAGCATTGGGGACAAGGTGATACCTTCGCAATGATGCAGCAGTTGGGTGTGGTTCCGTCGCCTAATCCTGAAGAGAATCATTAAGTACGGTATTTGTCAAACATCTGCTTCGTCGCTATAGTGTAGATACTCTGTATATAGCGTTTTTCACTTGGGTGCAATACAGTTGCTTACCTCACCCCTTCCCCTCTCCTTATTAAGGAGAGGGGTATCCGGAAGACAGATTGAGGTAAAATTTGTATTCTACTCAACCGAAAACCGCTATATACTTCCTGTTGAGAAAGGCAGAATATGCACACCTGTTTCGCTAGATGGAGATAGACTATGGCGGCTATAGTTGCAAAATGGGGGAATAGCCTTGCTGTTCGTATCCCCCAGAATTTAGCCAAAGAGATCCATTTAACCGAAGGGACTGAGATCGATCTAGGTGTGGTAGATGGAACTCTAGTAATAAAGCCTAGAACTCGAAAGCGTTACTCACTTGATGAGCTGCTCGAGGGAATCACACCGGAGAATCTACATGGTGAGATTAATAGTGGAATAGCGGTAGGGAATGAAGTTTGGTAGTACAAGCAAATCTATATATTCCCAGCCGGGGAGACATCGTTTATCTGAATTTCGATCCAACCAAGGGGCACGAGCAAAGGGGGCATAGACCTGCTTTTGTGATATCACCTCGTGGTTATAACCAGAGAACTTCCCTGGCTTTGTTTATACCGATTAGGAAACAGCAAAAAGGGTATCCTTTTGAAGTTATCTTGCCATCTGGATTGACAATCCAGGGGGTTATCCTTGCAGATCAAATCAAATGTTTAGACTGGAAAGCTCGTGGTGTGCAATTTATTGAGGTTGCACCAGAAATGGTGATTGAGGAAGTACAATCAAAAATTGAGTCATTGTTGTTGTAACAATCATTAACAGTTGCCATCTACCCAACAAGCACGCTGCACCGGAACCCATAAATAGGGCTGGCTGAAAAAGTTTAATTGGGAGCGATCGCTATCTGTATAATAAGTGGATATTGACGATAACCGGAAAAGTTCTTGATATTATAACGAAATTATCTGTAATGCATTATTTGACTGGATTGACTGGTATAATATACGCAAACTTTCCGTGTAATAAATAGTTGTTCTGACTGATATTAAATGTTACTGGCTAGGAATACTAAAACTGCTGTCAGCCACAACAACACTTCGCTGCATTCAGTTGTCGGTTGTAGCGAAAAGAGCTAACCGCGTCCCGTAGCGGCTGTGGTTGAGCTAGTCTGTTAGCGGAAGTAGTGTATTAAGGGTGCTTATACTTTTAGTTTTTATTCACATAACAATAGGAGGTATCCCGTGTCGGAAGTTATCCAAAATCCTACTTGGCAGGACATTTCCGCTCTGATCACGGATCATGATGTCACGCAGATGAAACAGCAAGGCCTAGACCTTCGGAGCTACGAACAGGTCTCCGCATTGGGCCATAAGATCTACTACTACATGGGATACAAATTGATGCCGCTCGGCAACCCCTGGTCTGACGATTGGATTGCAACGTACAATAACTGGCTGATTAACGGTATGCCGAGAGATGCAGCGCACCAGGCTCAGATCGTAGCTGAGAAAAATGCCGCCCTCGCTCAGGCGGGCAACCGCGTACGCAAAGACATCAACCAACTCAATGATACAGAGAAACAAAAGCTAAAAGATGCGTTTCAAGGGCTGATGGCACGAGACCCTCAGACCTTAAGCGAGTATGACCCCAACGCCCTTTGTTACTTCTCACTCGCTGCAAAGCACTGGTACCCCGTGCCAACGTTCTGTCAGCATCACATCTATGGATATCTTCCCTGGCACCGTTGGCAGATGCTGGACTTCGAGAATGCGCTGCGCTCCGTACCGGGCTGTGAGGATGTGACACTACCTTACTGGAACATTGAAACTGGTGAGTTTCCTCAACTCATCAGCGAGGCACCGTTCAATGACTACACTTTCCCCATCGGCGTATACCCTGATTACTATAACCCCCCGACCGATGTCGGCAATCAAGGGACGACCACCGAGCGCTATCCCCAATTCGCGCAAATACCCAACTACTCCCCGGTAATGGTAGAAAGATATCGCGCCAAGGTGAATAGATGCATCAGCAATGCCCGTACCGCGCCCAAATTTGCCGAGTATAACGGCATTAAGGACTACAAATATGACACATCTGACCAAATTATACGGGCACACGATCTCGGACACAATGGCTCCGGTCCGACGATGGCCAACCAGGATATCGCCGCCTTTGACCCCATTTTTTGGTTTTTCCATTGTAATTGGGACCGACTGTGGTGGGAATGGCAAGGCTCCCGTAACGCCACCAACCTAGAGGATTTCCAGAAAACCCTAGAAGAAAGCGATGATCAAAGGTGGCTCATCGATCCGCAAATGAGCATCAGCGATCCCTTCGGTAGGAGCAACTCAGATAGCATTGACATTACCCCGCTAGGAATTTCCTATACAACACCGGAGCCGATCTTAAAAGAGGTCGAGGATTTTGCACTGCCGCTGGCGATGGGGCCTTCCTGGCGAGATCGAAACGAAGGACAGAGTAAGCGTTCCACCTTCACACTTACCAAGGAGAATCTCAATCGCATTTCGCTGCGCGTCAAGGGTGTCAACCGTATCAAGGTGCCTGGTAGCTTCTGGGTCGTTTTGTACCTCGGTGGCGAGGAGATCGGGCGGGATGCGTTCTTCCAATCGACATTCTCCGGCAATTGCGAGAATTGTGTTGCACAGGCGAAAATCAATTTCGACTTTGTTTTCGATCGTTCACATCTCACCGATGCGGATGGTAACCCCAAGGAGATCAAAGTAGAAGTGATCAATGCAATCACTGGCGAAGTAATGCCTTTCGAGGCGATTGGTAACCCAACAATAAACATCCGGATGCTGCATTAAGCTCAGTTCGATCTGCGATTTGCTAGGTTGAGTTGAAGGTCGTGAAACCCAACGATATGATGGATTTCGTCCCTCAAACTCCACTGACTACAACGGAGGGAACCTCCCTCCGGGTGAATCCTTCGGAGAGGCTACGCCAACAACACTTTGCTTATGCCGGGGAACCCGTCCACCGCAACTGCCTCGGCTATACAAACCAAGCCTGCCTACGCAGGCTAAAAAACCTGATATTTCGTGTTATTGATAAAAATATATGTTTATTAACAACATCGAAAATAATACCAATTCAAATAATGTTTGCGACACATAAATTAAATTACTCGTAGGGGTTTAGCAGTGCTAAACCCCTACCCATCTGTCCCATTCTTTTTTCAATCAGAGAAAAAACTATATGCGATCGCATCTCGTCTTATGTTGCCGATATAATAACGTAGGGGAATATTCTGCTGAGCAGAAACTTGTTAATTCAGTAAGCAGTTTATTCCGTTACATAAAACTTACCCAAAACTACCTATAACTAGACAAATCTAGACATATGTCATTTTGGTGTTTACTTCTTGCTTCGACTGGGGTAGTCGGCTACTTCCCATCCACAAGCTGAAACTGTCTAACTGACAGCCGA
>JASJCJ010000151.1 GCA_030066045.1 Calothrix sp. MO_167.B12 | reverse complement strand
CTGTTTGGTATTCTTTCAAGGAACCGTAAGCATTGCCTAAATTGTTGAGAGAGGTCGATTCCCCAGAGCGATCGCCTATTTCTTGATCAATAACCAGGGACTGCTGATAATAATCAATTGCTGTTTGGTATTCTTTCAAGCAATAGTAAGCATAGCCTAAACTCAGCAGAACAACGGCTTCATTATGGCGATCGCTTATTTGACGAAAAGTTTCCAGTGTTTGCTGGTAGTATTCTATTGCTTGTTCAGATTCTCCTAAATAATTATAAGCTTGACCAATATGGGTTAAAGCACTTGCTTCACCATTGCGATCTTCAATTTCCTGAAAGATAGCCAGAGATTGATGGTGATAATCAATGGCTGTTTGGTATTCTTTCAAAGAATCGTAAGCACTACCCAAGTAAGTCAATGCCCACCCTACTGCTGACTTATTTTCTTGTGAATCTGGTTGCCATTGCGATAGTAATCGTTCGTATAGCTCAACCAGAAGGGAATTTTGCCCAACCATCTTGAGTGGTTCATGCACAAAATCTAAGTCTTTCTTGGCTAAGTCATACTGCTCCAGTTCGCAGTGATGATAGAAAACTTCCAATATGAGTACTGAATCCCTTGATTCATAGTATTTTATAGCTCTTTCATGTGCTTCGGTTAAATCTCCCGCCTTCTGCTCCACATAAGCCAAAATGAATGGGTGAAATGTAAAGCTTTTCTCCCCATCTTCCTCTCGCTCCTCCTGTAACAATGAACGCCTTACCATTTGCTTTAAATCCTGCTCTGATATTTCCTCATCCGGCATTTGAGCAACAGCCGCAGCAGTATTAAAAGGTAGCCGATACACGCTTAAATTCAACAACAGTCTTTGCAATTTATCGCTGAGGCGGTTAAAACTAGCATCCAATACCTCACACATCCAAATATCAACTTTCCCTCGATGTAAACCCCTCAGTTTCTCATCTGTCAACAAATGGGGTACATCAGCCAAACCATACTTCTGCAAATAGCGAATCTGGGGATCTAACTCTTCCTCCTTCCGCAAAAAACCTGCTACCAACATCAGTAAAAGGGGATGTCCCTGGGCTTTAGTGACAAATTCCTCTAATTCCGTCTCAGTACCCAAAATCCCCAAAACCCTTAACAAATCAGCACCATCTACCGCTTGTAAACCCAACAAAGGCAACCATCGCGATTTGATTTCTGGTAAATTAGGGCGTTCCCTTGTTGTCACCAGGACTTTGCTTTTTCCGCCATACTCCAGCCATCCTTGAAAAAACTCCTCGTACATGGCATCCAAAGATTGTCCATCTTGTTTGAGCAAACTTTCCAAGTTATCTATGACGAGTAAATATTGCCCTTCCCGCAAATGATTAACCAACGCATCCACCAGAGATAATTCTGGAATTGCTTCTACAGATGGTTGTGACATCCCCAACCGCAGCAAAACCCGGCGCGCCAATTCAGTAAAGGTGACTCTGCGGCTAACATCTGCCCAGAATTTACCCTCAAATTCCGCACTTTCATCTTCATAGATTTTGGCAGCTAAAGTTGATTTCCCAAAACCACCCACACCTGTAATACCAATGAGGCGAATGGTATCATCTTCCATCCACAGGCGAATTTGCTCAATTTCTTCTCTACGTCCTTGCCAACAGTCTAAACTAGGACGCATTTCATCCAGGTTTGGTGAAATAATTGGCTGTGGTTGTGGGTTTGTCCCCTGGTTAATTGTTAAATTGTCAACATTATGAAACTCATAACTAAGGTGGGTTTTATCGCCAAGATGTTCAACGCGATTAGCACTGGTTTGATAACCCTTACTGTTGTCACGGTTACTCTGTTTCATACACGTGTTTCTTGCTGATTGCTTTAACCAAGGAGGAGCATCCCAAATGTTTAAATTTGTAGTGCGGGTATTTTGCCCGCTTTGTATGTAAAGAGAGCTTTCCGGCTCCCACTACCGCATATTTTTGAAAAATTGGGATACTCCCAAACAAGGGGGATCTCAATTAGCCCAAATGTCCGCCTAGGAATGAATTCCCAGGCTCAAAGACAAAGTCTGATAAATCAGACTGGGTAAGGCGTGCAGTGCGTTTTAACATCGAGGCTTCGCGGTTCGGCTGAACGCTCACCGGAAGCCTCGATGTTAAAGCTGAGCGAAGCCGAAGCTTTAACGTACTTGGTTTATTAGCGATTCGGCTACGCTCATCGCTAACACTTCGACTTCGCTCAGTATTAGCCTTGAAATAAATTTCAAGGCGGGAATGTGGGCTAAGCGACATTGGTACAAGTTGTTATACCAATTTAAAAAAAGAATGCGACAGATGGGTAGGGGTTTAGCATTGCTAAACCCCTACTGCTAAACCCCTACTGCTAAACCCCTACTGCTAAACCCCTACTGCTAAACCCCTACTGCTAAACCCCTACTGCTAAACCCCTACTGCTAAACCCCTACGAGTAATTTAATTTATGTGTCGCAAACATTATTTGAATTGGTATTAGTTTCAACCTCACCCTCGCTTTTTACTGTGTAAAAATCTTTCCCTCTCCTTATTAAGGAGAGGAATGTCCGAGACAACAGGGTGAGGTTTTATATTTTATTTCACCTTAAACCCTAACCAGGGTTATTAACATCACCAATGTGGCTTACTTGGTTAGCTTTCACTTGATAACCTTTGCTGTTATCGCGGTTCGTCTGTTTCATAATTGTTTTTTCTTCATTGTTGCTGACATTAATTTGCTGTGCTAGTGTCCGTACTTCTTGAGCAAATGCAGGCTCAAGGGTCATAAAAGCATCTAAATATCGAGCAACCTCTGGTAATTCAGATTGGGAACCTTGCTCAACAGCTACTATGGCTTTCACTGCTTCCGGATTACCTTGCAGCTTGCGCCGAATTTTATTTTGTAGCTCTTTAATGAGCTTACCCACAGCCATTTCTGTAACTTTGCCTACAGCACCTTGAATAATCCCACCAAAGGCAATCTCCGCAATTTTTGCTGCTGTTAATTCTGCTAACATAGGACATTTTTAAGTAAATTTACTATACTTTTACAAAAGCTTAGATTTCAACGTACCGATTTCTACTTACGTATTGTAATAATTATTTGAATGAAATGTGCCCGCATTATACCCGCATTATATATGAAGGGAGCAAGATGCTCCCACTACCGTATGTACCAAAAACAAGCAAAGATGACAAAGTAGAGGTATTATCCGTTTTTGGGTCACAAAAACCCGCATCTTAAATTACTGTCAAAAACTTCCGATTGATATGGCTACTAAATTTCCCCAGGTGCTTGTGTTCGCAACGATTCTTGCCTTCATTCTCTGTTTTCCCCAAATGACCGTAGCAGCACCAGCCATATTTAATGCCAACCCTACCACAATTATTGCCCAAGGGAGTCAAACATTTTCAGAGACGGACCTAACTCCCCAATTCCGCCAACAAATCCAAGGCGTGCGTCAACGACGTAATCTAGAAATAAAAAAGGTTTTGAGCGCGTCCCAGCAAACTCAACTGATCAAAAACTTGCGTGGGGGCGATCGCTTACTCCCATCTTTAGATAAACTACAATTATCATCAGATCAACGGGAAATGATTAAAGCGATCGTCAAAATTAGTGATTTGAAAACCAAGGCTATCTTATCCCGATATCCCCTTCACTAGTACTTCACCAACTTAATTCTGATGGGTACACAAACTTCTAGATTTCTCCTCTTTTCCTTTTCCTTCGCGCTCTTTGCGCCTTTGCGGTTCCTCCCTCTACCCCGCAGAATTAATTTGGTAGACCACTAGTACTCGACCACATTAATTTTGAAGGGCTACTGTAGTGCGGGCCGGAAAGCCCGCTTCTTTACAGCAGGGAGCGAGACGCTCCCACTACAATTGTTTACCTATCAGAACTAATGGGACAAAACACTAGTAAGGATTTAAGGTGAAATAAAATACAAAACCTCACCCTGACAAGAGCGGACATCCCTCTCCTTAATAAGGAGAGGGAAAGGTTTTTACGCAGTAAAAAGCGAGGGTGAGGTTCAAATATAGATTTGCATATTTATTTAATCTACTTTCCTAAGAAAAATTCATGGGGACGTACAATTAATTTGTACCTCCCCTGAAAGACAAGAACTATTTACTGACTAAGAATTTGGGATTATTCACATTGCCAAATCTTCACAGCACCATCCTCACCACCACTTACCAACATATTGCCATCAGGACTAAAGGTAAGAGATTTAACCCCAGATAAATGTCCGGTAAGGGTATTAATCAATTCTCCGTTATCCAGGTTCCAGAGCTTAATCGTCTTGTCAGCACTACCACTAGCAAGGGTTTTACCATCGGCACTAATCGCTACAGAATAAACTTCATCGTTATGTCCCCGGAGAGTCCAAATTACCTCTTGGGTATTCAAGTTCCATAACTTGATAGTTTCATCCGCACTACCACTAGCAAGGGTTTTACCATCAGGACTGATGGCTACAGCATTGACTACACATGGATGTGCTTCTAGACAAGCAATTTCCTGGGTGGTTTCAATATTCCAGAGTTTAATAGTTTTATCGTAACTACCACTGGCAATTAACTTACCATTGGGGCTAATAGCTACGGAATTTACCCAATCCTCATGTTCCATCTGCGGTAAATTCCCGGTGGGAGTAGGAACTAATTTACCCGTACCTACATTCCATACTTGAACAGCTTTACCGCGATCGCCACTAATTAGTATCTTACCATCAGCACTGAAAGTCAGACTATTTACCCCATTAACATGTCCAGTAAATTGGCGAATTAGCTTACCTGTTTCTAATTCCCATAATTCAATTGTCCCACTCACACGACTGCTGGCAATAATTTTATTATCTGGGCTTATAGTAATTGATTGAAGAATACTAGAAATTGGGGCAAATGTACGAACTAATTTTCCTGTTTGTAAATTCCAAAGTTTAATAGACAACCTACCCGTAGCCAAAAAATTGCCATTACTACTAAAGGCAATAGCTGGTGAATTATGGGTCAAAGTATTGCTACAGCTTAATTTCGCTGTTGCTATCCATGCAGGATTACTATGAGTATATACACTTTCCTCACCAGTCAGATTTAATACTTCAAAATAAGGTATATTTTCTTGGACAGTAGGCAGCTCAGAAGTTAAAATACCGCTATTGTTAAGTTTTTCTTCAATTCTAATTTTCTGCATTCTTCAATCCCATGTTTAGTAAATTCAGTTTTTGTCTATATGTTTATATTCGCCGTTTTTTTGCAGATGCGCCACTACTTTTCGAGATAAATTTGGACATAACTTTTTATTACGAATAGTTATTTCATCCAGCTGATATTTTTAGCTGAATATTTACTGTCGAATCAGTAATTTTTTAATACAAAGTATGACTAAAAACTCCATTGAAAAAAAGTCACACAGCTATAGTCAGTAGCATGAAACTACCAACGAACACATTGCAATACTGCTCAGTACCTTAATCTACCGTTGTGAATTAATACTTAAAATATCAATGCTAACTCACTCAGTAGTTGTAATATATTGGTAACTATTTTTAATTAATGCCTCCATATTTTTTGGTATATGGGAGCCATTATAGGAAACACTTACGTATACATATTTTCTCTGTTGTAACCATGTTTGGTAACTATGTCACTAGTAATTTTACTGATAAAAATAGCTACAAAATAGTCAGGAGTCAGGAGTGTGAAGAATTATGGAATTTTTCCTTGGGACTATATCTTTGGGCATAAAAAGCACTAATACCGCTGCGGATGAACAAGGTGTAGGGTATAGGGTGTAGGGGCTAATTCTTCCCACACCCCAAACCCCACACCCCACACCACCCTAAGGGCTTACACCCCGTTAATGATCTGCTGATTTTCACCGACTTGTACTAGCATCTTCATGGAACCAACGGAGACCGAATACCATAAAATAGTCGTAATATCCCTGAAAGTAGATTCATCTGCGAGGTATGGTATTTTTTGCAATCGAAGGAAATTAAAGACAGGCTCAAATTGCTAGTGAGGGAAGCATACTTATTAGATCCAGATTTAGCAAAAAGATTAGAGGAAATAAACCGTTGGGTAAAAAATGTTAAGTCTGGTTCCCTAACAGCGAAAAAACTAGTTATATTATTTTTGCTACAAATAATTGAGGATGCAGAAGTTTGGTTAAGATTTAAATCCTTGCCTTCTCAAGAAGAGCAGCAAGCAGCATTAAATGGCCTAAATCCTGCTTTGAGATACTGGTATGGCGATTTATTCCCTAAGTGGCTTAGGGGAGTTGACCCTAAGTTTTACATTTGGAAACAAAAAATGATGGCAGGAGAGTTTATTCAAGAAGATGAAAATTTACTAAAGCTGATTACCAATAACATCAAAAATCGTGGCGGTTATGTTGTACGGCGTTACATTGTCGATTTATCAATGACAACTGATATAATTGTGAGTAAAGGTAATGAAAAGCCCTTATGCATTCAAATTACTAGCCTTGCCGATGAATATTATCAACACAAGTTTGATGACTGGGAGAATGTTTTACGTTTTTGGGAAATAGATAGAGGATTATTTGTAAGTTTCGACCCCAGTAGCCATGATTGTATAAATAAGATAGTTAATATCGCCTTATATAATAGCGATAGTCTGAAAATAGGTACTTATTTAAAATTCAATTTGTAGTTGTTGATTGATGGACGCACAGATTTAGTTTAGTAATTATGATTCAAGAAGTATCAACTGATTGTCAACAACGATTAGAAAAATTTTTCCAGGCTGTAGATGCGGCACAACAATTGCAGGATAATATACTCAATAATGGACTTTTGGCGGCTGATTTCTATTGTGAAGATGTAGATAGTAATTGGTTAGAAAAGTGGGATGATGAAGAGCAAGAGCAGACAATTATTGCAGCTTTGACTAAATTTTTGTCCAGTAATGATGTAGCAGTTATACAATTGAGAGAATTATCTTTGGATAAGTCCTTGAAAGATATTGCTCTGGAATTGGAAAAATGTTTGAACTTGCCAATGGAACAAGATCAAATTTTTGCCGTGAAGACGTTTTTAGTCGATCATTTAAGTTGTAGCACAAACAACCATAAATTCAGCCATAAAATTAATTTACTAGAGTTAGCAGAAAACTTGGTTAAGAAAGCGATCGCTATTTTAGGTAAATAATACCAGTTCCAATTATATTTGTGACCAAACTATAATCAGTATCAAGCCATGTACGAATTATCAATTATTTTGACACATAGATGATTTGTAAGAGCACGGCATCCAGAACTTTTGGTGTATCAAATTATCACTCTGATGCCATGCTAATACCCATCATTTCCTTCACTCCAAGAGACTGATGTGTTGGGTGAATGTACTTGTAGATTGCGAGCAAACAGCAAGTAAAACTTAGTAGTTTTTAGCTGATTAAATGCTGTCAGTAAACCATAATTAATTTGCAATTTCCGCCATTTCAATTACCCTTCCTTCATAGTCTTTGACTAAAAAGTTCAATGGCTTTTTGCTGCGAATCTTAAATTTCAAACCTCTTACTTCTACCCGCATTAAAATCAATTCTAAACAATCGTGATCGAAACAGACATGGCGTTGGTTATTTCTATTCCCCAAACTAGCACCAGTAATGACATGTAGTTGGGTATTTTTCTTTAACTGATACCAAAGTCCCTCACTAGCATTCGACATACTACCGCGAGAAAAGCTAGGACTACTTCCCAGGTACAATGGGTCTACTCCCGTAGCACCTATGGTCTGCTCGTAATTGTAATAGTAGTGCAAAGGCACTTCGGCTGCGGGCAAATCCAACATCCCTTCGTACAACTGACGGGCAATTTCCAAATCTGACACCATAACCGTGTATACTTTTGGCGCACTGGTGAGAAACATCCACATCGCACCTGCATATGCTGCTAACAGCATCACCATAATGCCTTGGGTAGAGAATAAGCTATCCAATGGCAGAAAAGGCAAAAAAGAGCCTATAGTGAAAGGCTGAAGCAGGAATGGTGTCAAACTAGCTGCTATAACCATGAACAAACAATAATTTTATAGGGGAAAGTAATTGAGTATTTGTTTGGATGAAAATAGGACTTATGCACTCGTTACGAAAAGTCAGGTGTTTGGGATTGCTTCCTTGGGTTGCAATTACCCTACTTACGTTGTCGGTACCTAAGTCCTGGAAAAATGAAATTAGGTCTATGTTCTAGTGTAACAAGAACCAAATTATCCAAGTGTTAACTCCAAACAGACTAACACTAAGATATGATTTCAATTAATTTATCAGTAAACAATGATACCCGAACGGGATTTTCACCCAAGTAATATACCGAAAGGTAGAAGGTTTATGGTTTATATTCCCTGATTTGGGCCGCCATACCTGATAACTCTTAACTTTATCTTCTTATAAGAAATTGTAGCAACCCAAGCTGATTTTGAACTGTGCAGATTCCTCATTTTCCTGAAGCCAATCACCCATTAGTTAAGTCGCTTTTTCATCACAGCGATCGCGAACTGGTATCGTTGTTTCAGCGTCATCCGGATGCTGGTAAGTATTTTACGGCGATTTTTTGCCGTTATAGCCCCATAGTTTACACTTTAATTCAACATTCAGCCCGCTCGCCCGTACAAGCGGATTATTTGTTTGCTCTTACCTGGAAGCACATCTACTACGAACTGGGGGGACTAGATTTAAACCACAATCAATCGGATGGTGAGGGAATTACCCTACAGAATTGGCTGATTAATATGACGGCTTACTGTATCAATGAAATGGAACTACCCCCCACAGAGCAAATTAATTATTCTCTGAAATCCACCTCCCCGCCATTGTGGTGTTATATAGAGCAGGCACTAGAACAACTACCACCTATGCTGAGATTGATAGTCTTAATGGCTCAAACCTTCCACTGGAGTGAAACTCGAATTGCTGCTTATCTACAAGCAGAAGGAGAAGCGATCGCCCCCAGCGAAGTAGCCGTTTTTCTTCAGTCAGGCTATCGTATGCTAGAGGATAAATTGCCAGCAGACCTACGCTCTATCTATTTAGGGGAAAAATTAGCTCTGCCACCAACCCAGTAATAACACTGTTATTTTCTAGCAAAAACAATACATTTAATACACTTATTGCTTTTATACTGAAATCCGCCATTTCACGGCATAGTTTTATGAAGCGACAGCATTTATTACCAGAGAATTCCATTTTTCAAGTAGGCAACCGTGCCTTACGGCAAATAGATAAATTTACTTTTCGGACTTTTTGTCTGCTAATTTTTACAGTTTCTTTTACCCCCACCATTGCCACTGCTGTTGACATTACAGAACAGTTCCATCGTCCTATAGATAAATCCTCCCTGCGTTCTGCGAGGAATGAGGCGGATACTTTGATTGGCATTGGTAATCGACAGTATAGTGCTGGTAATGCCAATAAAGCGATTACATCTTGGTCCCAGGCATTGGAAATTTACCATGCCATTGGCGATATTAATGCCCAAGGAATAGCTTATGAATCTTTGGGTAAGGGTTATTTACGTCTGGGAAGATATAAGGAGGCAGAAACAGCTATCCGTCGTCAATTAGCAATCGCCAGGGACGTAAATGATTTCCAAAGTCAGATTTTTGGACTAAACAACATTGGCACCATATTGCTGAGACAAGGTAATTATGTTGCTGCTGCCCCCACCTTTAAAGAGGCACTAACCATTGCCAAAAACCTAAAAGATATTGAAGGACAAGGACTCTCTTTAAGTAACTTGGGCTTGGCAATGGCAAGGATGGGGAACTATAACCAAGCAATTAAAATTTATGAAAGTGCTTTAAATTATCGCCGTCAAAGCCGAGATGCCATTGGAGAGGCAAACACCCTGAATAATTTGGGTGATGCGTATCTGACAGTGGGGGATTATCAACAGACAATTGGTACTTATGGCTCGGCACTACGAATAGCTCAAGCCACCCGCTCCCGTCATAATGAATTAAGAGCAATTGATGGGTTGGTTAATGCCCATAGTTCCGTAGGACGCTATCAACGTGCCTTTGACTTGTTAGACAAGCGATTGGCTTTGGCGAAAAAGTTACGGAACTTGCCCGAAGAGTTAAACTCTTTTGCATCCTACGCTCAATTGTATGAGCAACTAGGTAAGTTCAACACAGCGCGTAATTTTTACCAACGGGCAATTACCATTGCTAAAGCCATACGAGATAGTAGAAAGGAACTTTCATTATTAGATCGATTAACTCAAATTAGTTATCGGTAATGGATTTTATCACCATCTACGAAAAACCTCACCCTCGCTTTTGGCGATGCAAAAATCTTTCCCTCTCCTTATTAAGAAGAGGGATGTCCGCCTCACGGGGTTTAACTTCCCAATTCCCCATATCTCTGTTGAATTTCCTCAATATTAAACACTGCGGAAAAATTCAACCCTTGAGATTGATAAAATTCAGCACCCCCTTGCTGACGGTCTATCAGTGAAATTACAGAGCTAACAGCATAACCCGCATCCCTTAATCTATTAACAGCCTTCATGGCAGATTGCCCAGTAGTAACCACATCTTCCAACACTACTATTTTTGCTCCTGCTGGCAAACTGGGGCCTTCAATATAAGCCTTAGTACCGTGTCCCTTGGCTTCTTTGCGAATAATCAAAGCTGGGATGGGTCGATTTTCCAATGCTGAAACTACGCTCACAGCACTGACAATAGGATCTGCTCCTAAGGTTAACCCAGCCACTGCTTGGATATCTATAGGTAATAAAGATAACAAAAGACGACCAATTGCTAAAGCCCCTTGGGGATGTAGAGTTACCTGTTTTCCATTAATGTAATAGGAGCTACGTTGTCCAGACGAAAGGACAAAATCACCCTCTTGATATGCTAATTGACAAAATAAGTCTAGTAGTTTGTGCCGCAAAGTGTTCAAGTCACAGGTAATTGACCACAAGTTTTGCTGGATAGACTCTTCAGCTTTATTACTCATCACAAAAGATTAAAAATTGTGTTAAACCAAGGGTTGAACTATTAAGAGTTCTGCAATTAAGCATAGGTTAAGATTTGCACAAACATAGAGGAATAGTAAAAATGAGTTTAAATTTCCCAGCCATAGGTGGCTTATTTATATTTATGGCTGCTACCGTCGGTTTTCCATCCGTCGCACTAGCAGACAGAGAAAAGAAAACATATAATTATCAAACGCCAAATGAAGTATTTGAAAGAGCCTTTTTTAAGAATGACCCCAATTTCTATGATAATAACAGTTTCAAACGTGAATTAGACTGGATGTTTGGAGTTGGTTTATTTCAAAATTCTTTCCCTGAAAATGAAATTGCCAGAGATGCTGAATTGGTAAACATTGTTTACCGCGATGTGCTTCAACAACAAGTAGGCAACGATCCCTACATTCGTACCCGCGATTTACCTAATCCCTATAGTAGTTCGGTAATGATGTCTCCCCGCGTGAATTCAGAAAAATTGCAGGTGGGGACAGAATTCCGTTTTGATAATTCACCAACTCCATAAAAAAACAGACCTCAAGAAAGAAAACCAGTTCTGGTTGTTTGGAATAATCCAACTAGGCAGAGCATTTTAGGCGTGGAAGAGCAGATGTAATACCAAGTTGCGTTCTATCATAGTAGTTCGAGTCGGCGTTGTTGAATCCAGGTATGAATTTATCTCACGCTCCAGGCGCAAAGGCGCAGAGAATAAGAGTTTTAATTATTCCATTTTTCAATTTCATACTTCAATTCAGCAACGCTTTCGAGTCAATGAGATTACTTCCTACCCTGCGGGAACGCTAAGAGCAAACGTCGCAATGACTGGGTACTATCTTTGAATGCAACTTAGTATAAGACGAGTTCGCTTGCTGTCTGTACTCTTTTTCCCAGAATCCCACGGATAGAATCCGTGGGAGTATGTCAATCGCTATAATCCTAGGGCTTTTAAACTTATTCAGCAGACCCTAATTAGAATTGACTCTCTCAGGTCTAAAGACGCTGAGATTCTTCTGCTTGCAGGTTTTGGCGATGCAGAGGGGGTTTACTCACCCCGTACCATAGCTTAATCCTAGCTGCGGTTGTCAATACCCGCCTAGACAGTCTGCTTAGGTCTAAGCCTAAGTTTCTGCTTACTTTACGCATTATGTTTGCTGACCCGTTGAGGTCTGCATTCACCAAATGCCCTTTAGAAGTGCGATACAAGCCGCGTCTAGTTCTTTTACCCGATGCTTTCCACCCTTGCGGCTTTTCCCGGTATTTGGGTAGGGAGTCTCCATCTAGATAACTAGATTTGCTGGTGTATGCTTCTTCTGTTTTTGTGAATTCAATCCCGTGTAGCTTACAAAGCTGTTCTAATCGGTTTTTTAGTTTACCGAGTGGCATCTGGACAAACTTCTGGTTATTAATCCGACCCATGTCGGCATTAACTTTAAAACTTTCGTTCCAACCGATGATTAGGTTACCAATACCATGCTTTAAACAATGGTTAACAATTATTTTTGTAGCTTTGTTTATGCCGTCTCGCAACTGGTTGTTACGCTTACGGGTTACTCGGTCAAGCCAAGAGTCCCAAAAGCTTTGTGGCTTCCCTTCTTTATATGTAGCAACTTTCTTGTTCCATAGCTGATTCATCGCTTTCATACGACGGGCATCCACTAAGAAAGAATTACCCAAGGTATCAACACAAGCGGCTAAATTATCGGCTGTTCCTAAATCAATGGATAAAGCTTGGTCAAAATCTAAATTAGGCGTTTGTGGTGCTAACTCATAGCTACACTCTAGATAATACGCGCCGTTTTTGGGAAGAATAGTAAATTCTTTAACCTTGTTGAAATCAAGATTTGAGGGCATGGGTAGAAAAAATTCGCTCACTTTGAACCATCTTTTTACTGTCAATCCGAGAGCAAATCTTAACTGACCATCAATCAGCTTTGGCTTTTGTCCACCAGAATTAGGATAAGCGACCTTGAATAATTTTGAACCTTTCAAGTATGCTGGGGGCTTGGGCTTAAAATGCAATGTCTTCTTAAAAAATTCTTCCCTCAACTTCTTATAAGACTTAAACGCCTCAACAACAGACATTAGTGTTTGCTGCATAGGTGCTGATGGCAGGGACTGAGCAACCTTTGTTTTACTAACTGTTGCCTCATATATCAAGTCAAACTTCCCTGTAAACAACTTACCTGTTTTAAAGAAGGTTTGACGAGCAAAGTAAACACCACTGTTGTAGAGCTTTCCTGACTGTTCGCAAAGGTAATCTAATATCGCTTTAGTTTCTTTGTCGGGGTGCAGCAACATCTGTTGCACACCCATCTGTTTCTCATCTTTCTTGTTTTTCTTCTTTGCCATTGACCGACCTTCCAATTGCTGTTATAACTAAATTAATAGTTAGTTCACCAACTGTCAAGAGGTAAAATGACGAATTCTGGAAAGCATTTTCAAAAAGGTAACAAGTTAGGTTTTGTAGCTACAGGGGATAAGCCCCTTACAGCTCATATAGGACTTAAATTGACCGAGGAGGATAAACAAGCTCTGAAGAAGATTCCAGATTGGAGCGGTAAGCTAAGAGAAGCAGTCAAACGACTTATAGAGGAACACGGTGACTAAAGTCACCCGCGCCGCTTCCCTCTCAGGTCTAAAGACGCTGAGTTTCTCGCTTACCGTGAGCTTCTTATGAGTGAAAAGTGAGTGAAAGAAAGATTTTAGCAATAAATTTTCAATTCTGCTTTGCAAGCAAGATCACACAAGAGAATTATTCTAATGCTTGCTTTTGCTGAGAAAACATATCGGGATGACAGGATTCGAACCTGCGGCCCCTTCGTCCCGAACGAAGTGCGCTACCAAGCTGCGCTACATCCCGCTATTATGTCAACAACATTGGCAAATCATATCTTGACACTCTCCGGGCTAAAGCCACGGGGATTCTTAAGGCATCACTGCCTTAATATCCTGATATCTCAGGTTCCCAGGCTCAACACGTTTGCCACAAGGGCGTGCTGATATCTCCTCGGTGGTTCTTTCGGGCGTAAACTTTCCTCCAGTCCGGGGGTAGGTGTTTAAATCTTGTACTGATTATTCAATTATAACATATTTAATGACAAAATCACTCAAGCCTTTAGGCTTGATAGCAGCTTTCATCCCCGACGTAAACGACCCTCAAACTACAAATCCAAGAAGATTTGTAGTTTTCATTTCGGGGTTTTCAGCTAGCGGTCCTTATAAAAACCAATAGATTGCTCAATTGAGGTTCTCCTCTATACCGAACCCCTGTGCTGACCCTTAAGCCAATGGGAGCAAGTGGCGTACCATTTTGGGTATATCTTCTAGTCACCAGGCTCAGCCTGGTAACTAGGGGAAAGGAAGCGGAGCCTCCTGTTATCGGAGTTGCTGCAAGTTGTTAACTCTACCCAACCTACTGGCATGGCAAGGTTAAAATGATGCATTAAGTGTAGGTTGGGTTGAAAAATGTAGACGCAACAGCAGCTTGGAGCAGAGCAACCCAACACCAGTAAAGCTTTGTTGGGTTTCCCTACTGCTCAACCCAACCTACATTTTTAGGCGTGTCAGTCCACTACATTTAATTGTCAGTGTTTAACCGAGTATGGTATAAAATTTATATTTCATCTTGGAATTTTTCCAGGATATCAACTAAGTGAACTTGGGATTGTAAGGGGAGTAAATCGATCAGGGGAAGTTCTTTTCTTCCTCCACCGATTTTCACTGGAATGGAACGCAAGGCTTCTACAACCCTATCTTCATTAATTGCGTTTTCTAGCAGTAATGGATATACCTTTTCTGCAACTACTGTATGCAACTTGGCAGTAGATAAATATAGATGCCATTTAGCAATATCTATGTATAGGTTTTCACCAATTTCAGATGCTAGGGCTTCTATTAATTCGCTGGTGTTGATTGATGCCATGAGAATAACCCTATATAAAGAACGCCATATTGTTATATATCCAATATTATCGCTCAATCACTAGGGTCATATTATTTTAGATTTTGGATTAATTCCACAAAAAAATCTGATCAGCTACTGGAGCAGATTTTCAACCTGATCGGATGTTTGTGGCAATTGGTATTATTTTTGGCTTTTTACTTCTACGTAATTAGCGATCGCACTAATATAAATCAGGTGGGTTAATAATAGCCCCAACCAACTCAAAGTGAACCAGGATAGCCATTGCCAGTTGGTAGCGAGAAAGTTGTGAAAAAACCACAAACCAGAATTGGTGGCGGCAAAAATTGCTACATGGACGGCAAAGTTCATGCGATCATCTAGTTTACGATAATCTGGATCATTGCGATCGGGTTTACGAGGCCAACGAGGAGGCATAAATACTTACTTATTACAGAATTTGACAAAATGGCTGTATTAATCATTCTATGATATGTAATCACCAGATTTACCACCAGTCTTGCTAACTAAATGTATGGACTCGATTTGGATGGATTTTTCCAAGGCTTTTGCCATATCGTACAAAGTTAAAGCAGCCACCGAAACAGCTGTCAATGCTTCCATTTCTACTCCTGTTTCCGCTTTGGTTTTAACTGTAGCCTGAATCTGATACCCCGGTAGTTGCTCGTCAGAGGAAATTTGCACCTCCACTTTTTGTATGGGTAAGGGGTGACATAAAGGAATTAAGTTAGCCGTCTGTTTTGCTGCCATAATTCCTGCTAGCCTTGCAGTTGCCAAAACATCTCCCTTGGGAGCATTCCCGGCTTGAATGGTGGTAAAGGTTGCTGGTAACATCCGCACTTGACCAACAGCTACTGCTTGGCGAACTGTGGCTGTTTTGGCTGACACATCCACCATCTGTGCTTGTCCTTGAGAATCCAGGTGGGTTAAATTGGCAGAATTTTCTTGCTTCATTTGAGGAAGTTGTGTTACTATTAATTTCTTGTAAGGACGTGTAGCTCAGTGGACTAGAGCACGTGGCTACGGACCACGGTGTCGGGGGTTCGAATCCCTCCTCGTCCGTTTTTTATGGCTGAAAGTTATGAGTGGAATTTTCCGCAGTTAACAGTTGTTCCCAATCTGTAATTGGTGGTCTTTCCCCAAAATTGATTATCTCAAAAGCTTTTCCTGCTGTCGCTTCATAATTTAAACACTCAACGCAAACATTAGCTACATCAATGCGGCTGGCTTCTCCGTTAAGAGTGTCTCCAGTACCAATAATTACAGCTTTTTTGCCATCAGTTTTTGCTTTCAGTAAAGTATTCAAGTCGTAAGATGTATATGGTCCATCTATTAACCTTCCAGGACGAATAATCGTATATGGTAATTGTGAAGCTAAGATTGCTGCTTCTCCCTGTATTTTGGCATCTAGTATGCCAAAAGCATTAAGAATATTAAAGGGAAAGCTATCTTTTCGCAACACACCACAGGAAGAAACAAAGACAAATCTTTTCAGGTCAAAAGGTGCAGCCGCAACTAAGTTTTTGACTCCTTCAGCATCTACTGCTGTTGGTGTGTTTTGAGGTTGAAAGAAATTAGCAAAATCCCATCGTTTAGAAGGGAAAGCCGTTGTACCTGTGCAACAGATAATATGGGTAACATTATTAGTAGCTGTGGCTAAAGTCTCTGGGTAGCGAATATCTCCAACCACAATTTTTACTCTGTCGTCAAACATCTGTCTGGCTTTGTTTATACTTCTGGTTAAAGCACGGACAGAAATATTTTTTGACAATAACTTGGCAATTACTAACTGTCCTACTCCACCAGTAGCACCAGCAACTAAAACTAAATCTGAATTGGATAGCATTGATTATTATTTAATATTGAGCGGACACGATTACATCATTGCATGAACCGACGATAAACATCACTATTGTCAATCAATTTTGGATCTTTGATTTTGGGTTGAACCCATGTCTAAAACTTGGAGTCTGGAAACAATTATAGAACTGCTTGTTTTTCTCCACGGATAAATCTGGGGGCTTGTCTTTAGCTTATTTTCCAGTCAGGGTCAGTGCATCTTATTGCGTACTTACAAGTTTGAGCAGTAATCCAGTATTATATTATTAATAATAATTAACTCAAAGTGTTTTCATTATGACTCAATCAAATGATGGTGGAACAATTGAGCAGGTCGTCAATACGGTGATGGGGGTAAAAACTGGGGATACTAACCAGCCTATAACCAAACAAAGAGTTACTACGAAAGAGCTGGATATTAAGGCAATTTTAATTTATAAATTAGGAACTATCCTGCAGATAGGAGTAATGATTCTGGTTTTGTGGGGGATGGGAAAGTTGGTAATGTTAATTAACAATTACTCTTCTGTTCCCAGTTGGAGTAGCACTTTATTGGCGGGGTTATTTTTGACATTATTGAGTATTAGATCGCGGATTTTTTCTCTTTTGGATAATACCCGTTATCGTAATACCTATGACAAGATAGTCAGACCGAAATGGGCACCTCCACCTTTAGCTTTTCCCATAGTTTGGATGATAATTGCAGTCTTACGAGTGATCTCTTCTTTATTAATTTGGCAGCAGCTGAACCAACAATTTTTAGTACTTCCTTTAATTGCATTTGTGGTGCATCTGGCGTTAGGGGATACTTGGAATACTATCTTTACTGTAGAACGTAGATTAGGTGCTGCCGTTCCTGTAGTTATTTTGGGACCTTGGTTATCTGCTTTAGTAGTTACTGGAATTTACTGGGAAATTAATCCCATAGCTGGAATGATTTTAGCCCCTTCCTGTGTATGGCTAACTGTAGCCGCTATATTAGTATTTAGGATTTGGCAATTGAATGGCAGAGAACCATTATATCCTCTGAAATTAATACCAGAAAATGAGCAATAATATCAATTCCGATTCCAGAATTGATGATATTTTTGTCCACAAGCAAATCGCATTTTTCGATTTTATATTAGAAAGTTTTGGTGTTGCTAAATTGAACTTGAGTTCGGAGTTCGGAATTCGGAGTTAAAATTTACCTTATCTCCGTCGAACTCACGTTAATTTTAAGTAGGGCTTGCTGAAAAAGTCTTTTGGTGGGGGTAGGGAATAGGGAATAGGCAATAGGCAATAGTTCGGTGCCTCTTTATTTTTATTCTTTTGGCCAAAAAAAATAACAGATGCAAGGATTTTCGGTTGAAACTCCTAATTGACTTGCACTTATTTCTCGAACAAATAGCCTCAAAGCATTGATACATCAATATTTTTCAATTATTCAGCAAGCCCTAAGTATGAAAT
>JASJCJ010000150.1 GCA_030066045.1 Calothrix sp. MO_167.B12 | reverse complement strand
CCCCCAACTTGTTTAAACAAGTTGGGGGTCTAATGGAATATAGCAAAAAAACAAGCAACTTTAAAAATCTTTTCTTTTATCTAACAATCGCTACCAAATACAGCTAAGGATATTTAGGGATATATCCTGAGGATTTGGCTAAAAGGTAGTTACCTTCGGCAGTACAAGCAATATATTGGCATATTACTGATGCTGTTTATAACCTACTGAAATGAAATTTGAGCCATCAGCCTGGATTTTGCCAGCCTAAAAGCAGGTATCAAATCAAATTTTGCTATACAACTATTTCATGTTGGAGGCTAGGAGTTGCCAGATATTAAAAGATTGCAAGATTTAGGTTGATTGTTTTGTGGTCACGAAACGCAAAAATTAGCCTATAGCGACTTTAGTCGTCATAAACTCGACATTCAGCAGCTTCTGGATTTTCATCACAGTACACTTCTAGGGAATTTTTAGGTTTTGTCTGCTTTTGGTGGGAAGCTTCTGCTTGTAATTCTTCCACCGCATCCCAAGCAGCAGCGCACTCAGCAGAGTTACTACCAGATACGTCACATACTTCACGGGCTTCTTGTAATTCTTGTTCGATTTTTTCTTGGATATCAGACATAGTTTTGAGTGTTGTTAAGTGTTGTTATGACTAGTATAGAAAAAGTTTGAGAAATGGTGTTTTTTCTAGTGTCACTAACTATTGTAGCTATGAAGCTGTACAGTTAGTACCGTTACCCAATGCTATACAACCAATACAGCAAATAGTGGTGTTACCACTATAGTCATTTTGATTTTTTAAGATTTTGTATTCTAAACCTGCTGATGAACATGGAATTATACAATATCTGTAAACGGATATATTAGGGAAGGAGACCCTTTCCATCCTAGCTTGACCAAACAGTAATCGGTATCAACACCCTTAGCCCTTACCCTGCGGGAACACCTCCAGTGAACAGGACGGCTGCGCCAACGGGAGAGGGAACAGGCAACAGGCAACAGTGAAGGTTTTCGCCTAGATCAAATGCCCAAATTCCATTTGTGGAGGTGGAAAAAATTTTCCCCTACTCAAAACCCTCGATTTATCGATGGCAAAACTGATAACTGATCACTGAAATGACTCTGGTACTAAAGGATGCGTAAATTTCTCCCCAAAAGAACCAGAAGCAAAAATTAGCCCCAACGTAAACAAGAGCGTACAACTCATGGAAGAGCAGATGCATTGGGTAAATGCCCTATCAACCCGTCCCTCCTTGGAAGCTGCTGTTGCAGATGTAGTAGAAAAAGCTACATCTTCCTTGGCAACAACTGCGGATTTAGGACTTGTTTTTATTTCCTCTGCTTTTATGAGTGAATATTCTCGGTTGCTGCCTTTACTAGCCGAAAAATTGTCTGTACCAGTATTAATTGGTTGTAGTGGAGGGGGTATTGTTGGAACTACTAAAGATGGGCTAGCTCAAGAATTAGAAGCAGAACCAGCCCTCAGTTTGACTTTGGCGCGTTTACCTGGGGTAAATATTCAACCTTTTCATGTTATTGATCGGGATTTGCCAGATTTAGATGGACCTCCGGATGCTTGGGTAAATTTAATTGGCTCCCCTACATCACCAGCACCCCAATTTATTTTGTTATCTAGCTATGTATCGTCTGGGATCAATGATTTACTGCAAGGCTTGGATTTTGCTTATCCTGGTTCTGTAACTGTGGGAGGACAAGCTAGCGGTGGTATGGGTGGTAGGATTGCTCTATTTTATAATAATCGCTTGTATGGAGAAGGTACTGTTGGTATTGCTCTGAGTGGCAATATTGTTTTGGAAACTATTGTGGCACAGGGATGTAGACCCATTGGTCAGCCTTACCAAGTTACTAAAGGCGATCGCAATATTATTCTGGAATTAGATGATCAAGTACCATTGGTTGCATTAAAAGATCTGATTTCTGATCTCAGTGAAGAGGAGCGAGTCCTAGCCCAAAATTCCCTATTTGTGGGTTTGGCAATGGATGAATTTAAACCAGATTTACACCAGGGAGATTTTCTCATTCGCCAAATTATCGGTGTTGATCCCCGCGCAGGTGCGATCGCAATTGGTGATCGGGTGCGTCCCGGACAAAGGCTACAATTCCACCTCCGAGATGCCTCTACTTCTGCTAGTGATTTGGAATTACTGCTACAAAAGCACCAAATCCAGCAAGTCAGTCATAGTTCTGCTGTTGGTGCTTTAATGTTCTCCTGTTTGGGAAGGGGAGAAGGTTTGTATGGCGAACCTAATTTTGACTCCGATTTATTTCAACGCTACTTCCATAACATTCCTTTAGGAGGCTTCTTCTGCGGTGGTGAAATTGGTCCTGTTGGTGGTAATACCTTTCTCCACGGTTATACCTCTGTATTCGCTATTTGCCGAGCCGCAGGGGAGGAGGGGAGATAGAGTGATGGGGTGATGGGGGGATGGGGTGATGGGGGGATAGGGTGATGGGGAGATGGGGAGATTAGGGGATTAGGGGATTAGGAGATTAGGGGATTAGGAGATTAGGGGATGGGGAAAGAATTTATCAAGACTCATGAGGATTTAGAGGTTTATCAACTAGCATTCTCCGTAGCGATGCAAATCTTTGAAATATCGAAAACATTTCCTGTTGAGGAGCGATATTCCTTAACTGACCAAATTCGTCGTTCGTCTCGCTCTGTGTGTACTAATTTAGCTGAGGGTTGGCGCAAGCGAAGATATGAGGCAGCCTTTATTGCTAAATTGAACGATTGTGAATCAGAAGCAGCAGAAACTCAAGTCTGGCTCAAATTCGCAGTTAAATGTAACTATTTAGATTTAGAGCAAGGTCGAGAATTATATGGGCTGTATAACCAAGTCCTGGGAGGATTAGTGAACTTGATTAACAATTCTTCTGTTTGGGTGATTCGGCAATAAAAAGAGATGTACTCCTTGTCCCCCCATCACCCCAACTCCCCATCACCACATCACCACATCACCACATCACCACATCACCACATCACCCACACTCCCCACACTTCCTCTGGTGAATTAAAACTTGCCAATATCTGAAAGTAGTAATGTACTATGGTTATCAATGAGGGTGGGAGTGCCACAGTCAGAAATTGCCCCATATTGTTGGAAGTGCTGGCGTAATTGGGGAGAAAAACCAGGATAATCCAACAACGCATCTCCATTAGCGACGGTAGCCCAAAAATCCCGGAAGCTGGGAGCCAATTCTTCCGCCTCTGCTAAGGGTAGGTTAAAAGGTGGTAAACTCAAAAATTTGACCAGGAAAGGAAAACTGCGATCGCTCATCCACTGGCGAGAAGAATTTTGTAAGTCAGGAAATTCCGGCACTGACTCTACTCTATATGATAAAAATTGTAACCACTCCCTACCGCGATCGTCCTGTTTAAATTCCAGTACTCGGTAAGGATGGGGATAACTTACCAATGAACCTGTAGTAATCTCATATACACCGTGGGACTGGGCGACATCCTGAACGTGTAAATGCCCTGTGAATATCAATTGAACTCCGTATTGCCGTAACAACTGCAATAGTTCCGGTGCGTTTTGCAAAATGTAGTGATTTGCCATAGGATGACTCGATTGGTCGGGCAAATGCTCCACTACGTTGTGATGCACCATTACCAATACCAAATCATCACCAGCACCAGCTAATACTTCTTCTAACCATCGCAATTGCTTTTCATCCAATCGCCCTACTAATTCCCCCCGCTCGTTAAAAGAATTAGAATTCAGCCCAATTAGTCTTACCCCTGGCAGTAACTCACAGGTGTAATAACTCTGTTCTGGTTGAGTGTAACCAAATTTACGATAGTAGTAAGGAAAATCACTGGAAGCAATGGATTGTTCATTGGCTTGTAACACAGGAACATCATGGTTGCCAGGAACAACATAGGTGGGAAAAGGTAGTTTTGACAGGCGTTCCCCCAGCCAGCTATGATTTTCAGGCTCCCCGTGTTGGGTTAAGTCTCCGGGAATCAATAAAAAATCTAAATCTAGTTGTGTTAAATGTTCTAATACACTTTCAAATGCATTAATACTAACTTCTACTAAATGAAATCGACTGGGATGTTGCCAAATAGTGTGGGGAAGGGCAATATGTAAGTCGCTGGCTATAGCAAAACGAAATTTACAATTCATGGAAGTAAGGATAATTTTAAAATAAGGGTGTAAAAACTCTTTTTTCAAGAGTATAACCTTACCTCTATCATGTAGCTGAGGATCGATCCCAGTTAAGATTTGTATAGAATTAGATCAAGTTATAAGGGATTGCCAAAATCAAAATATCAAACATCCTGCATCTTCCTCTGGGAATAAATTAACCTGAGTTCGGAGTTCGGAGTTCGGAGTTCGGAGTTAAAATTTACCTGAGTTCCGTCGAACTCACACTGATTTACTAAGTTTAGATTAATTGTTGAGTTTATTCTCAACTATTCGGGAAGTGAGTCCTCACTTGAATTGTACAAATCTTTGACTCATAAGGGTTTTAGCCTCAAAATTTCGTCTAACTCACGTTAAATTAATAACTGATAACTGACAACTGACAACTGACAACTGTAGAAGGGAGTATCAAATTTGGCAGCATTGCGAGTCCGAGTCCGTCAGCACGTTAACCCCTTAGCCCAAAAGTATCAAGAGTCAATACGTCCTCTGGAATGGGAGAAAATTTATGCTCATCCCAACCAACCCCTGCATTTAGATATTGGTTGTGCCAGGGGAAGGTTTGCATTAAAGATGGCACAAATAGAAACCCATTGGAACTTCCTCGGATTGGAAATTCGCGAGCCATTGGTAGATGATGCCAACAGATTACGTTCCCAACTAGGACTTACCAACCTGCATTACTTATTTTGCAACGTTAATGTCTCCATGCGATCGCTCCTATCTAGCCTAACTACTGGAACATTACAACGGGTTAGTATTCAATTTCCCGATCCCTGGTTTAAAAATCGTCATGCAAAACGGCGTGTTGTTCAGCCAGAATTAGTTGAGGAACTCGCAGAATATTTAGCACCAGGAGGAACAGTATTTTTACAGTCAGATATTCAATTTGTTGCAGTAGAAATGTGCGATCGCTTTGCAGCAAATCCCGCTTTTCAGAGACAAGGTAAGGGCGAATGGTTAGCAGACAACCCCCTTCCAGTCCCCACGGAACGAGAAATCGCAACTCAAAATAAGGGGGAGCCTGTATACCGCGCTTTGTTCACCAAAATTGCTCAATAAGGGAAAGGGGGTGAGCGAAAAAATGGATGGTTGTTAGTTGTTGGTTGTTAGTTGTTGGTTGTTGGTTTTTAGTTGTTGGTTGTTAGTTGTTAGTTGATGGTTGACCAAAAAATAGACTCTCATCAAGCTCTCTGCAGTCGCTTTACTTGTTATTGATTAACGTGTGGGAGATTTGCCGGCATTACGCACATTGACAATCTTATTTAACAGATCAAACCAGAACGGTGCTCCCATTGCGATCGCAACTCCACTTAAAACCCAACCAAAAAATACATTGAAATACCTCCTGAGCGGGACAGATTGTGATTTGGATTCACTAGATTCTTGTAAATTAGCAGTAGTAGGACTTAATTTTTGCGGTGTCCATTGTTGCTGTACATTAGTCTCAGTCCAGCCCAAGGGTAAGGAAATATCAGTCAGTGCAACATCAGTTTCAGTTCTTAAAGCTTGAAAATTGTTTACGTATTGGGTATTTTGCCGTAATACTTCCCCAGCATTATTAATAATTGTATTCCGAATTGCAGAATCTTTAGAAAGCCTATTCACCATATGAAAAGCATCGGCATTGGAACTAGCAGCAATAATAATTCCTAATAAAATTGCTACACCCTTAGCATTACGTTTGTATACCCCCGATGCCCTCTCCATAGAACTATTAAATGAAGTTTCAATTTCCTGGCGTAATAAATTAATCCCTTCTTCAGTTTTTTGTACCCTGGTTTGAGCATTTTTGGCAAAAATAGTCAAGCTTTGTGCCATAGATGGAGGTAAGCGATCGATCACATTTTCAATAGCTTCCAATGTATCATTATCTTTATCCTGCATTGAGTCTTTGATTTCTTGATAAACGGGGCTATCCCGATTCACAGATTGAACTACTTCATTCACATTCGGCTGTAAACCACCCAGAGATATCGCCCTTTCTGCATCACCAAAACTATCTTGTTTTAAAAATTGTAGTCTTCTCAGGGCTTTGGTGGATATTTCATTGGCGATCATATCCGCACCAAAACTATCTATATATCTATCCAGACTTTCCCCCATGCGATTGATGCTGGTAACTAAATCCGCTTTATCTTGCTGGAAATTCCAAAGAATTTGCTCAAAATCTGCATGCATTTCTGCAAATTCCTGGTACATTTTATTAAAAAAGTGAGCCATATTTTCATCATCTTGAGCCTGCTCTTGCATTTGAAATAAAATACTTTGAATTTCCGCTAATTTTTGCTCTTTAAATTTTGCAAATCTGGACTCACTTAATTTTTGGACTAATGTTGGTACTTGTAAAGTATCTATCAGAGTGTTAGCAAAAGTCTGGGAAGGAATATAAGATGGTCCGCTATGTTTTTGATTGCCAAACACTGTATCTTGTACTTGTAATCCCTGGCTAGTTTTTTGGAATGTCCGAGCCATAGATGCGAGTCCCCAGGTAAATCGCCGAGGCAAAGTGGCGAGAAATCCTTTCCCTTCCTGATTCAGACCTTTCACCAAAGGATTGGCATAAATTTGATTGACTAATTGAATGACTCGCAAGTCCTGGGAATTTTCTACATCTCCGGCTAAGAGAATTTCAATTGCTCTTCTTAAGTGTTGGGCACGCCATTGAAATAATGTAGCAATCAGTTCTTGGATTTCTGATGCTAATAAGCTTAAGGTCAAGTAAATAAATATTAAACCCAGTATGACATCTAAAATAAAAGGTAGATTCATTGACGCTCTCTCTCAGGTATTGATGAACGGTTATGTGTATTAGATTAATTTACAACTTTGACTATGCTATATTTAGTCAAAAAAATTAAAATTACCTTGAGAATACTTGTCAAAGATATCTAGTTTTGGATTTGTACTAAAAATTGAGTTATTTTAAAATTTGATCACAATTGATCATAATAGTTGCGTTGACGTTTTCAGTCACACAGGTCAAATTAAATATAAAATCGTACCCCCATCCCCTCTCCTTAATAGGTCGAGGGGTGCCGTCAGGCGGGGTGAGGTTGGATCTGACATTTGATTTAGCCTACCTACTTACCGGAACCTTTTGGGAGTGTTGTTTGGCAACATCGTAATTGTTACCGCGTCTGTAATCCATAGCATTGATATTCTGTTATTTGGGCTATTCAATATGCCTTAATGCTTATGGGTACCGCTATAACTAAACTAATTTTGAAAATAATTATTCCGAGAGTATGCCAGCAAGAAGCTTTTTTTGGAGTCGGGTGAAAAAACGGTATGAAGTTCGGGACAAATGGATTGATGGCTTGTGGACAATCCTGCTCCTTGCGGCAGCCGTATTACTTTTTACCATAGATTTGGGTGCATTACCCTTACGAGATTGGGATGAAGGGACCGTAGCACAGGTTGCCCGAGAAATTTTGCACCCAGCAAGTAGTTCTTCTATGACTTGGCTGTACCCAACCCTAGGAGGGGAACCTTATTACAATAAACCCCCACTCATGCATTGGTTAATTGCTATGACTTATGCTGTGGGAGGAGTGAATGAGTGGACTGCACGGTTACCTGGAGCAATACTATCGGCAATCTCTGTGCCCCTACTTTACGGCATTGCCCGAGAATTATTTTATCAGCGTATTTGTGCTGTTTATAGTGCCCTGGTTTATCTAACTATGCTACCTGTGGTACGTCATGGCCGGCTAGCTATGTTGGATGGGGGAGCGGTATTTTTCTTTTTGTTGATGATGCTGTGTGTATTGCGATCGCGTCGCAATTTAGTTTATGGTTTGGGTGTGGGCATTGGATTAGGACTGATTTGCCTGACAAAAGGGATGTTGGGGTTATTATTGGGAGCGATCGCTTGTATTTTTTTGCTGTGGGATACACCAAGACTACTCACCAGTTGTTATCTCTGGAACGGCATTATTCTAGGTATGATACCTGTAGCTTTATGGTATATTGCCCAGTGGTGGCATTATGGTCATAGCTTTAGTAATATTGGAGTGATGGAGCAATCCCTTAGTCGCATCTGGAAACCTGTTGAAAATCATGCCCATCCCCCTTGGTTTTATATTCTGGAAATCGCCAAATATACTTGGCCTTGGTTACTGTTTTCACCCCAAGCTTTGCGTCTATGTTGGAAAAATAAGAATTTAAGCTGGGCAAAATTAATATTGGTATGGATGGGTGCTTACTTACTGATTATTTCCATCATGGGTACCAAACTACCCTGGTACGTTTTCCCCATTTACCCCAGCATTGCCCTAGCCATCGGCGCTCTTTTTGGTGAAATTGAGGGTTTGCCTTTACTCTGGTCTTATCCCCGTTCTTGGGTTCCTGGTTTAATTATACTAGCGATCGCAGCTTGTGGAATTGATATTTATTACATTTATTACCCAAGCAATAACCCCCATCAAGTTGAATTGCAGCTAATTTTAGCTGCGGTGGCCATCACTATGGGACTAGCAGCAATTTTGGCACATAAAGGTGACAGACAATTCCTGCAAGTCTTAGTTTGGGGCAGTTATCTCTCCCTGCTACTACTGGTGCAATCACACCACTGGGTTTGGGAACTTGGAGAACGCTACCCGGTTAAACCAGTAGCTGAAATTGTCAGACAAGGAACTCCAGAAGGTGCCAAAATTTACACATCTAATCCCGAACATCGTCCTTCTCTGAATTTTTATAGCGATCGCTCAATTATTCCTCGCCAGAATATACAACAGCTGCAAGATTATTGGCAGCAAGATCCTCAACCTTATTTATTACTAGACCAAGATACACTCAACCAACTGCAATTAGATGCAGTTAAACAAATTGGTGAATCTGAAGGCTGGATACTAGTGACCCGCTACCCTTAAGTTTTACTGTGGTTTTTCTTGTTGATCTGTTTTGGGGATTAATGGAGGTGCATCACCTCTTCTTTGTTGAGTGGCAAATATCATTCCCGTCAGCATAGCCACAACCAAGACTAAAGATAATAATGTTCGTTTAAATAACGGGGAATCCTTAAGAATACTAGTACTAGATTTATTTTGACGACGCAATGACTCATAGAAAATAGTCTGCTTCCAAGCGAATGGATCTCGGACATAATGACCACTATGACTGACAACTAACCGTTCCTGACAATAAGGGCAGGTAAATAATCCTGAACCAGTCTTAATTAACTTGGGCTTACCACTATTCTGGCAAATTGGGCAAGTTAGATAATGATTATTAATATTATTGTGTATATTCATTAACTTTGTCCGCTTAATCCATTTACTCGCTCTATGTAAATATGTGATTTGTTTGCTCTATTCACGGAGAATGTCAGCTTTTAGAGATTCTTTGTATTTATAATACCCATTAAGTTGTATTCTTAACTCAGCATAACCTAAGGATCGCAACAGTAGTATCGCTAGGTTGGTATGCATATGACTCTTGGTGAGTTTATCTTCTGAAAGAATACCCATCTAATTTCAATTGTCTACCATTTAAGCATTATCCCCAACACAATTAGGAAAAACGCAACTTTTTTAACCAAATCTTTGTTAAATGAAGGAAGAAGGGGTTTTGAGATGGGGATTGTGAACCCAACTTAAACGGACAACCCATAGGGGATGGGGTTTGTCAAGAAGAGACGCACTCCTCCACCTATGTGGTGAGGGCTTGAGGTGCCCACCAATCGGCAGCCATCAAATCGCAGATTTTGACCATTTTCAATGAAGTGGAAAGACTGGAAGGCTATACACCACTTTGCTCATCCTGGGGCACAATTAGAAACCCCAGGTCGCAACATAGATTAGGTTTAAATGGGACAAGGCATCAGTTTTTATGCTTACTGCCTGATGTCATTTTCAGCTTAATTTTTTAATAAAAGTAAAAGATATAGCACTTAATTTATCTCTATTCAGGCTGTCTCCAAGACTTATAAGCTTTATTGGTCAGGCATTACCAGCTAAAAAATTTTGGGGGATAAGACCCCCAGAGTCAGAAGCAAAAAGAAACAGCTGACAAATAATTACAGACAAAATACCGATGAATATTTAAGCGGTAGCTTCTACGGGTTCCATGTCTTCAGAATCAATTTGCTTCAAACGAATATGCTTTTTCCCCAAACTAATCTCAAATTCATCTCCAGGTTTGAGATTCATTTGTTTTGTATAGGCAGAACCAATTAGTAAGTTACCATTTGATTGCACGCTGATTCTGTAACTAGCACTGCGTCCCCCGCGACCATTTTCACTAGGACTGCTATCTAATTGAATGCCCTCTGCATCAATGAGAGCATTCAAGAATTTCATCATGTTGACACGTTCTATACCATTTTTGGTAACGGTATAGTATCCGCACTCTTTGGCTTTTTCTTCTTTGCTGAGGTTCTCTAACTCTTTGACTTTTGTGAGTAGGTCTTCACCGACTAGGGGTTCAATCTTTTTCTGTTTAGCCATCAATGTAGATCGAAAATAAATGGTTGAAGTGTTTTTATCGTTTTTATTTTAGCTGACAAATTACTAATAAGAACAGAGTCTTTGAGTTTTTCTTCCAGCCACTACTTAAGTATATTACAATTCAATGCATATCTCTGGTAAATTAAACAATTTTTTTCCTATAATATATTGCCAAGAAAACAGGCAACGCTCATAACTTATATCTAGTTTGTAAAGGGATTTCCAGATACAGGTATCAGTTTGGGGAATTTTTATTTCAACTTGTTGATGTTACATTGTATTTATTTAAGTTTCTTCAACTATCACTGCAAATTTAGCTCCAATTACACCATCTCAACTGGAGGAAGCAAGACTATCAGCAAAATCGATCCTCTACCTTTAGTCATTAGTTATTAGTCATCAACTATCAAAAAACTGGGAAACCCTTACCAATCATGAAACTAACAACCAAGGGACACTATAGTGTCAAGGCGTTACTAGACTTGAGTTTGCAACCAAAATATGGTCCTGTGTCTGTAAGAGCGATCGCTACACGTCAAGATATTCCTGCTCCTTACCTAGAAAAGATATTAATAGAAATGCGCCGTGCTGGATTAGTCAAATCCATTCGGGGTAGCATTGGTGGATATCAATTGGCACGAGAGCCAAGACAAATATGTTTAGGAGAAATCTTGGAAGCAGTAGGAGAAACTATTATCCAGTTACCTAATCTTACTCGGGAACCATCACAAGCAGAAGACTGGGTAACTGATTGCCTTTGGCGGAGGTTACATCAAAAAATGAAGGAAGCGTTGTACAGTATCACATTGGCTGACCTTTATTATGATGCTCGTAGTTGGCAAGCTTCTCTGGGAGAAGAAGCTAGTTTTGTGGTTTAACTAATAGCTTGAAAATAGTTGTTAGTTGTTAGTTGTTAGTTGATGGTTGACAGCTTAGGTGTGCCACACTCGAGATATTTTCATGGGCAGGTGTGAGATTTTCTTGTAGGGAACTAGCTTGAAAATAGGGAGTTCGGAGTTCGGAGTTCGGAGTTCAGAAAGTAGGGGCGGGTTTTCTCCGCCCAGAGTGAGGGAATTATTTTCATGCTTGGTTGTGGGATTTGACCATGGGAGACTAGCTTGAAAATGGTTAAAAGGCGCACAGTAGGGTCGCATTGCGTGCGCCCTCGAGGAGCTAAGAACAAAGCATTTTCATGGCTTGGTTGCAAGATTTCCCGTGAGGGAGTAACTTGAAATTTGAGATTGGGTTTTAGAAATTAGGAGTAGGGGCAACCCTTGTGGTTAACCTTAAGGAGCTAGGAAAAATTATTTATGAGCTTGTCACACCAAGTTGTCCTAACATATCCTTATTGTGTTTGTTTCCCCGCAGCTTTCAAGCCGTCTCATATTTTTCCTAAACTTACTGGTGTCGCAAATTTAATTGTTCATATTATTGACAGTTTTTTTTACATCTGTTATGATTTCGCCGACACCACCAAGATATTAAGTTTAATTAAACTAATATTGACATTTTTGTCGATCAATAAAACAAGTTATCAATTCTCCACTTAGAAGAATTGCCATTTGATGATGGAAAATTTTTCAAACATGAATAATTGGCTATATAAGCAAGAAAAGTATATTTTAAAACAGCATCAAGCTGGAATTTATCAACTACAAGATAGGTACAATCAAGACATTTATATTGTCAAAATTAGGGGATATGGGTGCGATATAGAGACACCAACAAAGCAGTTAGTTTATCAAGTTAAAGTTCAGCAAGATAAAACAGACTTGAGAGATGCTGATGAAAACTTGGTTTTGTCCACCCAATCCCAACTATCACCAATTGCATTTGCTTGTTTTGGTTTTGATGTCCTTTCCCGGAAACAACAAGCTGCTCTGGCTTATGCTGTAAATTTAACAGCAGTCTAATCAATACCAGTAATATAGGAAGTAATATATATGTATTGGTAACTGACCAGCTCTACATCGGCAAATATTAACCATATCTTGACAAATACAGTAATATCATTAAGCAGAAGTTGAGAATCTTCAATGTACTTGGTGTTAGTACTGGTACAAATACGGATTCTTGAATTATTTCTTGTTAAAGTTTATTGAAAATCACTACATTTGATTTGTATCCATTGTGAATTTACGGCGCTTAATCCCATTTTTTGATGATTCCGTATCTAATTGGTCCGCAGAAGCAAGGTTGCTACACTGGTTAACCTTTGTTTGGTTGTGCATCGGCTTAATAGTATTGTTTTCTGCTTCCTATGCTGTTGCCGATGGTCGTCAGTATGACGGATTGTATTATTTTAAACGTCAATTACTGTGGGTAGCGGTCGGACTAATATTTTTTCAAATCATTGTTAATCTGCCTTTACGTAAGATTTTACGGCTATCCCATTGGTTCTTGTTTATTCTTCTAGGGTTAATTTTTGCTACCCTCATACCAGGATTAGGTAAAAGGACTTTGGGAGCATCTCGTTGGATACCTTTGGGACCAGTACCTCTTCAACCATCGGAGTTAATTAAACCTTTTTTGGTACTGCAAAGTGCGCGACTTTTTTCTCGGTGGAATAAACTTAGCTGGCGGTTGATTTTTGCTTGGCTGGCTATTTTTTGTTTGGTAATTTTGGGAATCTTAGCCCAGCCAAATTTAAGTACAACTGCGCTTTGCGGTATGACTATTTGGTTAATTGCTCTAGCTGGGGGCTTACCTTATAAGTACTTAGGGGGAACTGCCTTAGGGGGAGTGTTACTAGCATTAATGAGTGTGAGTGTTAAGGAATATCAGCGCCGACGGATTATGTCATTTCTTAATCCTTGGGCTGATGCAACTGGAGATGGCTACCAATTAGTACAAAGTTTGTTAGCGATTGGTTCTGGAGGCGGTTCGGGTGCTGGTTTTGGGCTTTCACAACAAAAGCTATTGTATTTACCAATTCAGGATACTGACTTTATTTTTGCGGTGTTTGCTGAGGAATTTGGCTTTTTTGGTAGTGTTGTTTTGTTGCTAATGTTCGCTTTCTACGCCACTTTAGGGCTGAGAGTGGCATTAAAAGCAACCAAGCCAGCCCATCGACTAGTAGCAATTGGTATTACTATTTTGATGGTTGGGCAATCATTAATTCACATTGCTGTCGCCACCGGTGCTTTGCCAACCACAGGTTTACCATTACCACTGTTTAGTTATGGTGGAAATTCTATGATTTCTAGTTTGATATCAGCTGCATTACTTATCCGTGTGGCTAGAGAAAGTAGTGAGGCTGAAATTGTACCAATACATAGAGAGAAGGTAGAAAAAGTTAATCTAAAATCTAGATAATATCATATAGCGAATGTGGGTTATATAACTTATATCAAGTCCGTTTGTGAAAACCCCGTCTCTACTCTATCACTCCCTCACTCCATCACTCCTGCTTCCAGAATTCTGCCTAAGCAAGCTATATTGCAAATAATGCAATTAATTAGGAACAAAACTTGTGTTTCCCCTTTATGACGAAAACCCCACACGTATCACTCCATATTTAACCTATGGATTAATTGGTATTAATATTTTTGTTTTTTTACATGAGATGAGTCTGTCAAGTACAGAACTACAGCAATTTTTTCAACTGTATGCAGTAGTACCAAGGGAACTCAGTGCTAGCTTCCAGGGTATAGCAGTGGGTCAAGAAGTACCAGAGTGGGCAACTTTAATTACGTCGCAATTCTTACATGGCGGTTGGTGGCACTTAATATCGAATATGTTATTTCTCTGGGTATTCGGCAATAATATTGAAGATAAATTAGGTCACGTCAAATATTTAATTTTTTATTTAACTTGTGGAGTATTTGCAGGTTTATGTCAGTGGTTTATTGGCATGAATTCTGCCATTCCTTCCTTGGGAGCAAGTGGAGCAATTTCCGGGGTATTAGGAGCTTATGCCATTCGTTTTCCCCAAGCCAAGGTTGTTACTTTAGCCATCTTAGGCTTTTTTATCACTACGGTAAGAATACCGGCTCTGATACTTATAGGGTTTTTCTTTATTCAAAATATTGTTTCTGGGGTGATGAGCTTACAAGCTACTGCTAATTTAGGTATGGAAACCGGAGGAGTCGCTTACTGGGCACATATTGGTGGTTTTGTAGCTGGGTTCGTTTTAGCTCCTGTGTTGGGGGTATTTAGCCGTGATGATTTTTGATTGGACTCAAGTTTGATTTTTAAAAAACACGTAGGGTGTATGATCCCGTAGGGTAATGCAGACTGTTGCAAGTAATAAGTAATAAGTTTACTGTTCATAGGTTTGCTGCATTCAACAATGTCCGTGCCCTAATTGCGTAGTGCGATAAAAGGTTTTTTTGCGTATACCGGGCATGGCTAAGTGCATTGACACCATTAGTTAGGCGGCTTCTCACAAGAGAAGCACACTCTGCGCGTTTCTTGAATACCCATAGGATATACCCTACAACCTGAAGCCATACAGATTCCTATACTTTGGAGGATGAGAAAAGTTAGCTGTTAGGAAATTTGATGTCGTGCCCTGCCCAATGGTGCAGTTGAGCCTTTAACTTATTATGAAAAGAGGTAGGCAAAATTGTTTGTGCTATCGATTTCAGTATTTTTTTTAAACTTTTCTGAAAAAACTGACTAATATATCCAGGAATTTGTGATACGTAATACAAGTTTTTATGCTGATAGCACCATAATGCTTTCTGGAAAGCTTGCCAAATCTCAGTATCTTTAACTCCTTCTGCAGATAAATATTTCTCCACCCAATTCAATAAATTCAGATGGGCAGGATTCGGATATAGTGGATTGTACTGCCCTTGGGCTTCTGCGACATAACAGGAGCTATTTGAGTGCTGACGGTATCTGTCCCAACAACCACTTTCTACATACACAGTTGCCTTGAGAGATACTTTGTAAAAGAAGGCTTGATCCTCAAACATACCTCGGAAAGCCTCCTCGAATCCGCCAACATCTTTGACTAGTTCCCGTCGCATAAGAACACCACATGTACCAGGTGTCTTAGCTTTGCCTTTTAAGAAAAGCTTGAGGAGTGTTGGTGGTTTCACTAGGGTATCGGGTTTAACACCCAAATGCCGCCCAAAATCGCGCTTTTTATCTTCAGGATTACCCGTCCAACTATACCACATCAGAGTAGAGCTGTATACCATAGCTGCTTCAGGTTGTGCTTCTAAAATTGCTACCTGTTTTTCCAGTTTCTGCGGCAACCAAATGTCATCTGCATCTAGTAAGGCAATATATTCTCCTTTGGCATGGTGAATACCTAAATTACGTGTTGCACTCATCCCGCGATTTTGGTGTCCTTCATGTTCTAGATAACGCACCTTTTCTGGGTATTTTTGGGCATATCGTAAGGCAATAGCTGTACTCTCGTCTGTTGAGCCGTCGTCTACTAGCAATAGTTCCCAGTTATCGTAGGTTTGGGCAAATACGCTTTCTATCGCTTCTATGAAAAATTTCTCGCCTGCATTCAAGAAGATGATGATGCATGAAACTAATGATTTTTGATTCATTTTTCAGCCATAAAACTACTTTAATAATTGCTGTATCAATTCTTCCTGATTCCATTTATTGAATACAAAAGGCGTAAAAATTTTCATTTTTCGCTGCAAAATAATATATTCAATTAACTTGAGTCACAATAGAATTTTAATTGAATACTGAAGTATTTTTAAGTTTGTATTGAGCTTTCAAGCAGCGACGAACGGAAATAGGTAATAGCTGTTTTCCTATCCATTTCAATAAGCTTTTTATCTTCTTTACATAATTATGAAAAAACTGCACAAAAGCGTACAATTGCGGATGGTTATAAGGGAATAACGCTTTGCGAAGAGCCTTGTAAACAGCAGGATTTTGAATTTCTTGTTTAGACAAATATTTTTCTAGCCAAGTTAAGTATTTTAAGCGTTCAACTTTCTGATTATCTTGTCTAATTATTGTAGGTGCGCTCTGCCAGTAGCTATTAGGATGTATTCTATACCAATCCCAGCATTTACTAGATACGAATACCTGGGCATTGAGAAAGACTTTGGAGTGAAAAACCATATCCTCATTTGCATTTCTAAATTCCTCTTCAAATGCTCCTATATCTCTAAATACCTCACTTCGGATAAGTACACTACACATACAAGGATAGGTTTCTCCACCATCTAATAAATAAGGAATTAGCTGGGTTGGTGGTTGAATCAAAGTGTCAAACTGCACACTCGTTTTTGTCATACAGTCACGCTCAATATCTTCTGGATTACCTGTCCAGCTATACCAGAATAGAGTACGTCCATAAAGCATGGCTGCTTCGGGATGGGTTTCTAAAATGGGTATTTGTTCTTCTAGCTTGTTTGGCAGCCACACATCGTCAGCATCTAGAAAAGCAATATAATCTCCTTTGGCATGACGAATTCCCAAGTTGCGTGCAGCACTCATACCACAATTTTGGTGACCTTCATGTTCTAAATAGCGAACTTTTTCAGCATATTTTTCTGCATAATGTAAGGCAATTTTTGTACTTTCATCTGTAGAACCATCGTCTACTAACAATAATTCCCAATTGTTACAAGTTTGGGCAAATATACTTTCTATAGCTTCTAAAAAGAATTTCTCGCCTGCATTTAAAAAGATAATGATGCAGGAAACTAATGGTTGTTTATTCATAGAAAAAATACTTTATATAGTTGGCTGTGATTATTTGGCAAGTAATGTGCGCTGTAACATCAATTTAAGTTGCCATTTAATCCATTTGATATTGATAAAATTCTGAATTATGCTTAACATATCATTGCAGAGAGGGTAGCGATATAGCCATAATTCCTTTTGGAAAACGTACCAGACTTCAGTATATTTGAAACCTTCCTGGGATAAATATTGCTCTAACCAGTTAAAGAAAGTTCCACGGGCAAAATACTCTGTTTTGGTTTTCTTTTTGTCCGCACAGCAACTGTGGGGATGTTGTCGATATTTATACCACCACTTACTGGCTACAAATACAGGGAATTGCAGACAAATTTTTGAACAAAAGACTTGATCTTCATAAAGACCTCGGAACTGTTCTTCAAAACCACCGACTTGTTTTATTACCTGCTGTCGCATCAGCATTCCTGATATACAAATTTTACCTTGTAATAACAGCAAAAACAGGGTAGGTGGTTGGACTAGAGTATCAATATTTACTTTATAATTTTGCACGGGCACAATAGGATTGTCTAAAAAGTCACTGCCTGTATCCTCTGGATTTCCCGTCCAACTATACCACCACTGAATTGGGCCATAAACCATAGCAGCATCAGGATGAGAATTTAAAATAGCTGCTTGTTCTTCCAAAGTGTTTGGTAACCATACATCATCGGCATCTAAAAAGGTAATATATTCACCTTTGGCGTGCCGAATACCCAAATTGCGAGTGGCACTCATGCCGCGATTTTGATGTTCTTTATGTTCCAGATAACGAACTTTTTCAGGATATTTTTG
>JASJCJ010000149.1 GCA_030066045.1 Calothrix sp. MO_167.B12 | reverse complement strand
GGAGTGGGGGAGCGGGAGAGTGGGGGAGTGGGGGTAGAAAAAACAAGTCCAAATTATGCCAATAATCCCTAGTTTTTAACCTAGTAAGGGGTCATACCCACTATTCGCCAGCAGCATCCTTAATAAGGAGAGGGAAAGATTTTGGCATCGCCAAAAGCGAGGGTGAGGTGATGATTTCATGGATTGGGCTAGTACAATTCGGCGTACATGGGGTTAGGGTATAGTAGACTGTAAACCTTGATATTACAAAGATTGTACCCTTCCCAAACTTATGACTTGAGGTACTAGCTTTAAGGGAAGTGAAGTTAAGTCTGTATTGCACCCAAGTGAAAAATACTAGAATTCCTGAAGAACCATTCATTTGCACATCATTGGTTAAAAGTTCATGATGAGTTTTGTATCTTTTTCTGCCAGATGATGAAAAATTTGGAAAAATTGGTATTACCAGCCACCATGATTTTATCTATCAGTATGTAACTAAATCTTTACAGATGGTTGATATTAGCGATCGCTTATCTCGTATGGCAACAATTAAGGATTAATACTTGCTATATCCATTTTACTATCGGCTGCGAACCTAGAGCAAGTTAATATCTGTATTGAAATTTATAGCTGATCTTTGCGATTGATACTATTCCCAATTATCGAAACTCTTCATACTGTTGGACTTAAATAAATCATTTACTGGCTAAAAAGGAGTTAAAAATCATGGCAACAGTTATTAACTTAACACAGCAATCAGTCATTGCAGAAATTGAAAGTGTTTTGGATACTTATTCCTACCATCCATATCAACAAGCTTTTGCAATACCGGAATTACGCCAAGAATTAATTGCCTATGTTTTGAACCGCATTCCCTGCTTTTACGAAAGTATGGGAACAGATAATATTTGTGATTTGAGTAACAAATTACCTCGTAATCCATTAGAACATCAAATACACATTCAAAATTTGATTCATCAAGGTATTCAAACAATCATCAAAGACAAGTCAGAATGGATTAGCCACCACCTATGTTCCACAGTTGAGCCGGGATGCGAACCATCTCACTGGTTTGGATAGTATTATTAACTCAATCATTTTCAATTGTAAAGTTATGAGTATATACTCATAACTTTTACTTGTTTATAACTGGGATGAACTGATAATTGGGGAACAAAAAACAGAGTTTGAGTTTTAGTACTCCACCACATTAATTATCAGGGGTAAAATAATTGTAGTGGGAGCGTCTCGCTCCCTATTCTCAATCAGGGAGTGAGACACTAACACTCCTTTAACCGAGCAAAATTAATGCAATGATTTCCTAGTTATAGATTTGTTGAGTGAGGAAAAAGCAGACAGAATATCTAGTCTATTTTCCTGACTCAACAAGTATGCACCAGATGTTCACAGTTACATTGAACTGAAAAATTAATTATCCGTTGGAATTAGATTTCCAGTCAACTGAAAGAATGAAACTAACAGCTTAATGGTTCCCAGCAGCATTCATCATTAATAAATTAGCTGTTTCTTTAATTACTGTTTTATTTTTCCAGTAGCCATTATGGGCATCACCAGGATTGTCACCACAATCTACTTGGTATTCCATAATTTCATCAGCAGCATTATACAACCGTCGAGTGCAAAAACCGAGAAGGTCATCCACATCATAAAATACTTTCCACTTCACCTGATTGACACGCTCAATCCCTATATAACTAGGGTCTAATAATTTATTCTCAGCTAGCATATCCACTAGTTTTTGTTTACGCATCACAAATAGAGGAAGCTGAGAAGCGGTGCTAGACAAAGACCCTAATTTTAATTCTTTTCTCTGTGCTTTCCGTCGCCATTTTTCAAAACGCTTACCATCTGCACCAAAATGTTCTTCACAGAATCCCGGTTGATGATTGGGAGCAAACAAGCCAAACAGAAAATCATGACAGAGGGTCACACCCAAGCTATGTCCTATCAGGTGAAGGCGAACATCTGTGGCTTCATAGTAAGGTTCTAATTTTGCTAAAACCTGTCCATAAACTGCTCGACGGACTTCCCTTTCTCCATCCTCGGAAGAATAATAAATTACATCACCGAAACCACGGGTAATAATAGATTCTCGCAAACCAACTACTAATCGCCTGACCAAAGGTGTTAGTAGAGGAAAGTCCATACCCTGATTCCCAAACATGGGCATGGGAACATTACATGGGTGGGTGTCTCGGACTACTTCATCGTAGCAAACCCGCTGATTCACAAAATTTTGGGCACGAGTCAGTCTTTGGTCAGGACGTATTTGGGATGAAGGGATGGTGGGGATAATTGGTAACTCTTGTCCCCACTCAACCCCAATAAAACTTTCTGGAAAAACTTCAAATAGTTTTGGTTCTTCTTGGAGTAAAGCGTCCCAAAACTCCTGATACAGTTGAAAGGGAGATTTGGGATCGGGATGGGGATTCATTCCGTGAATAATTACCAGTATATTTACTGATGTAGACATATTTTTCTCCTAAATGCTAAATATGTAAGATACTCTATGAGTAGTAAAATTGACATCTGTTTTGCAAATTTATTTTCCACTGAAGCCACTTGCTACGTTTGTACTGTAGATGGTTCGATTCAAGTTGACCATCGTAAAATTAAGGTTCCCAAAATAGGGTGGATAAAGACTTTTGAGCGTTTACCTCAAGGTATTCAGCCCAAATCGTTTACACTATCTCGTCAAGGGAACAGATGGTTTGTAAGTTTCCTCCTTGAAGTTGAGCCACAACACACCCATAAGTTAGTGGATGTGGTTGGAGTGGATTTAGGAATAGAAGCCTTGGCTACCCTTTCTACTGGGGAGACTTTTTCAGGAGCAAAAAGTTACAGAAAGCTAGAAAGAAAACTATCTCGCCTTCAGTGGTTGAATCGTCACAAAATAAAAGCAGTTCAACCGTGACAGCCTGTGGAGTAGATAACGCCGACGTTGCTACTATGAAGCAGGAAGTATTTGTTAGCAATTGTTAGCAAATATAGAACGGCAGAATAGATAGCATGACCATTGAATCTAATTCCCACTCACCAAATTCCCAATCTATGACGGAGAAAGACTTGCAACCCAATGACTTTGATGGTGCAAGTGACAACCGCCCAATGACAGAAAAGCTAGCTGCACAAAAGGCTTTGGCAGCAATTACTTCCCTGCAATCGAAAAAGAACACAGATACTAGCAACCAACCCCGCTATCAACTGCAAGGGCAGACAGCAAATCCTGTCACCGTTACTCCTAGGGCATTATTGCTAACTATAGTCGCGATCGCTATGACTGTCACTGGTATGGCAATAAATAATTTCCTCCTGGGCATCATCGGTACAATAGCTACGTTATTGTTATCCGTAGCAATGTTGTTGCCTTGGCTGGAAGATGTGACAACAGAATGGTTTTCTGCCTACGAAGCCATACTTCTATTCGGTTTACTAGGAGTTGTGATTGGCACTATAGGATTAGTACAATTTACAGGATTGGGCAATATCCTCATGATTTTGGGGCGTAGAATTAATTGGGATGCCTCCGGAACTCTAGCAGAATGGTTTGGTGCTTTGGGACAAATTCTCATTGCCATCATTGCCGTTTATATTGCTTGGCGACAGTACATTATTTCTAAGGATTTAACCATTCAACAAAACCTACTCACCGTCCAACAAAACATCATTACCCAACAACAAACCATTGATTCTTACTTTCAAGGTATATCGGATTTAGTTTTAGATGAAGAAGGATTATTAGAAGATTGGCCCCAAGAACGCCTATTAGCGGAAGGACGAACCGCCGCCATTCTCAGTAGTGTAGATGGCAGTGGTAAAGCCAAAATTATCAGATTTTTATCCCGTTCTAAATTACTGACACCCTTACAACGAGATGGACATTTGGGAAGAGCAATTCTCGATGGTAGTGGTGGTTATGCAGAAGATAGGCTTGCGGGGGTACGGGTAATTGATTTGGGGGTAATGCTAGCAGGCGCGGATCTTTCACAAACTGACTTGCGGTGGACTGACTTAAGCGAAGCTAATTTTGTCCGGGCAAATCTCAGTGGTTGCGACTTAGTTAAAGCCAACCTATCCCGCGCTATTTTATATGAAGCCAATCTCAAAGGTGCTGATATTAATGCTACCCGTTTATTTTATGGTTCTATGGAAACCGCATCTCCTCGCAGTCGTACCGAACCACCAAATTATGAAACGGGGGAGCATACTGGTGCAGTGGTAGAAAATGCGGATCTCAGTGATGTAAAAAGGATGTCTGAGGTTGCCCGTCACTACTGTTGTAGTTGGGGTGGTGAAAAAACCAGATCCACCATTCCTGGGGGTTGTGAAGGTATTCCCAATCAGTTGGGTAGGTAGTTTCGGTTCTAAGCTGCTGTGCAACTAAATTGTATAAGGTGAAAACTTCAAATTATTGTAGTGCGGGCCGGACAGCCCGCGTCTGATATACAAATTAAATACGCCACAGCTTACCGTACTTGTGATATGAAGGGAACAAGGAACAGAGAACAGTAAGCTGTGTTTGTTTCATTTGTTGCGAGGGGATTTACAGCAGTTTTCATGTATTTAGACCACACTCTGACATTTGTATTTCTTTCTTATCTTTGCGTCTTTGCGCCTTTGCGTGAGATATGAAAATGTGGTTCATTTACCCGAAAATCGCTGTAATCAACCTTGAGGGGTTGAATTCTCCTGCTTCTATAAGCAGCGCGTTTTGCGTTGGGGTAAAATCCCCGTTGCTCCCACGTAATTCGCTCATTCTAAATTCTTTTGACTTCCCTTCCTGGGGTGTTTTTATCATATTAAATATAATTAGTCAAATCTCGGTGAATTTAAGTCGATCTGAAGCTGAAATCCAATTCAACGAGAATAAGAGGGTTGTAGCTGTCGTTTCAGTAAGTTGCTATAAAATGCCCCCATTATAATTTACACGAAATGATACAAAGAAATCAAGGGGCTAAAACAGCGTAAATCCGTTGAATTAAATAAGAATCTATGTCAATAATTTTTAGTAAAGAATCGCATACTTTTAAAAATTAAAATCAAGTAAATAAATTAATAATCTTTGATTATGTGATTGTTCGCGCATTAGACGCAAGAAGTGCAGCTTCCCGTAGGGTAGACGCAAAGGCGCAAAGATGCAAAGTTCACCAGTATTTTATTAAGCGCATTGTTACAAAGAATTGGTGTACAACTTTGCAAGCTTTATAATAGCGGTAATTACTTAGGTCTATATAGTAAATTCTTTCAGTATAGTTATGTCATCTCGGCGCTGGTTGATTGCCTATGGCTGTATTGCTCTATCTATAAGCAGTTGTAATATTAATAACCCAAGTTGCTAGTTATCAGCAGGACTTACGCAATTGTCACAATCGGTGATTGGTGTGTGACCCTAGAAGTATTATTCCTATGTTCAAATATTTTCGCGCTGTCACGCACCCTACAGGAAAAATATGCCAGTTGCGTAAGTCCTAATCTATTTCATCCATATATATAGCACTACGAAATTAGGTTAGGACATCCTTGAACGCTGAAACCTATGAACAGTAAACTTATTACTTATTACTTATTACTTATTACTTATTACTTATTACTTGCGCGTAGCGCTATAACTACTCCTATCCCGCCCAAAGATTACTGATGAAAAAACCACAGAGGTGCAGAGAACACAGAGGATAGAGAGGTTTAGGAAATAGGTAATCTTACACCGAGAAGGGAGTAGTCGCAATGATTCATATTACTTATTATTTATTACTTGTGACTGTTTTATCTTCCACAAGAAACTAGATAGCAAATTAGCTAAAATGTGAGCCACAATTGGTACTAAAAGATTGCCAGTGAACAAGGCACTATACCCTAATAATAATCCCACAATTGTTGCCCAAACCACATAGGACCATTGTTGGGAACCACTTAAATGTAAGACACCAAAACACAAACTGGATAAAATCACTGCAAAGTGATTCATCCCTAACCCTGGTAGCATTACACCCCGGAATAACAACTCTTCACTGAATCCTGGTAATAAACCCAACCAGATTAAATCTGGTAATACCAATGGTTTAAGGACAATTTCTAAGTAGTAATCAGCACTTTTGCGATAAGCAGACCAATGTTGATAAGCTAAACCACTCAAACCCGTGATGCATAATCCCAAGCCTATACCCAGCCAAATATCTCTGGGATACCAACGCCAAGACATCAGGGGAATATTACCAATATGCAGCCATAATTTGGCAACTATCCATAAGAAGATAGCTGTTACCCCCATGGCTACTAAGACTTGGATACGGGTAAGGTATGGAATTTCTGGTTCTTGTTCTTGCTTTTCAACCACGGGAATTTAGGAGTTAGGAGTTAGGAGTTCGGAGTTCGGAGTTCGGAGTTCGGAGTGGAGAAGAATTATTTTCATCTAAAAATCTCCGGGAGTGTGGAAACCGTGTGTCTTGAGACCACGGAGTCAACACGACATGGCTAATTTATTAGCCGTACCCCTTTCGGGGATGGGTAAGCAGAGGAGTAGTACTTACCCACTTCCCTATATGCCGGGAATCGCCTTGCTACAAAGCGTAAAGTGCGCCTCGCCAATGTTATCAGTCGGCACTTCCTAAACGCACTGCCTTACCCCTCGTAAAGCTGTTTAACGCTCAGGTTCTAGAGCTTGGAACTGGCTAACCAACGCATTCCAAGGTAGGAACTTTGGCACTTGCTGATAACGTAGTCAGTTAAGACGCACGGCTGGTCAACTACCTAAAGATAGGGGCTTGAAGCTCCGTCTCTTTAGAGCGGGGTGCTGACGTCCTCTTTCCTCTTTACCCGCCAATTGAAAATTGACAGACTACTAGTAACTAATAACTAATTACTTAACGACTGTAAAGGGTAGATAGTGGGGTTGAGAGCAGATGGATTTATACCTGCTTTATGCGCCACCAATACACCCACAGCTTCTAAATAGGATCTCACCTGTATTGATTTGATTCCTAAGGGTTGGGGAGGAACTTGTATCTGGGTGTGATTCTCTTCCACGGTGAGGATTTGACATTGCCTCTGACTTAAGTTTAGCAAAGCACTACCTCCACAGGCAGTGGCTGGTACAATTACCGCGTCAACTCCGTTTACCCAAATATCCTCAGTTTGAGTAAATGTACCAGTTTCTTTGACAAGAAATTGGGGGGCACGGCTCAATCCCACCAATACGCTGGGTAAAAAAGTATACCCTAACTCTTCTGCTGCCGAACGGGGAGATAAATTTAGTTCCAGGGGTGGAGGCAAAAATGCAGGTGCATGGGCACAAGGTATGTGAAACTGTCGCACAATTAAATGGCTAATTACCGCTTCCGCGCCAGCAATGGGGTCTACCCCTTGCCCTAAGCGGTAATTGTAATCTGCCTCAGCATCAATTTCATCGGGGAAACGGGCAACAACTGCGATCGCTTGGGCACCTGCTTTGTTAATTAATGTTTCTGCTCCCCGCAATAAGCTATCGGGATTGCCAATGGTTCCCCAGCTTGCTCCAGATACGGAGGTACGTAATTCTACGTTAAGCGACGCATCTGTAACTACATAATCTGTGACCGATAAACCCAAGGTGGCTCTAGCTGCATCAGCGGCTTGTAGGTTTCGTAGGCGTAATTCTGGTTCTATTCCTTGGTCTAAAAGTAGACCAATTTTATTTTGATGTACTGGACGCAAACCCCAATTACCAGCCGCAAATTGATCGAGTCCATAACCTTCCACATACAAGGTATTGGGGAGATGCCAATAAAGACAAGCTCCATTGAGTACATTCGGATGGGTAATTAAGCGATCGCAAACCTGTGCTAAAATCCTCACCACAGGAATTGCATCCCCAGCATAGCCACCAATGGCTGCACCAATGCCAGTAGGAACGATGAGAATAGCGGTGTAAGGAACCATTTATCCAGCTCAACAATTTTGGATTTTGGATTTTAGATTTTAGATTATTCAGATTGAACCTGTAAACGAGCTTTTAATGAGAATTCTGACATCATTCAAGAAACAATGGGATAATGTGCCTCCTCATCACCCCAACAACCGTCAACCGTCAACTGTCAACCGTCAACAGCCGCACATCACTAGAGTCTACCTTAGTGAGTAAATTTTGAATTGTGTTCCCAGAAATAGGTTCTACCCAATCTGGTATAATTTCTGCCAGGGGTACTAAGACAAATGAGCGATCGCTCATCCGAGGATGGGGAATTTTCAGGGTAGGTGTATCTAAAATTAAATCTTCATAGAGCAATAAATCTAAATCTAATGTTCTTGGTCCCCAACGCTCTTGACGAACCCGACCAAATTTATTTTCAACATCTAGCAAGGTTTCTAATAGTAATTGTGGTAATATCTCTACTCCTAGTAAGGCACAACCATTTAAATAATCTGGCTGTGGTGGACCCACTGCTTTAGTTTGGTACCAACTAGACTTCTTTTGAATTATAATTCCTGGTGTTTGAGATAATATTTCTAAAGCCCCTTCTAGGGTTTCTAGGGAGTTACCTAAATTACTACCTAAGCCAATAGCACACCTATGAATACAACCTACTGCTGTATGCGGAAATACATACTCCATAGACAATGTCTAGTATTTTAATTTTGGGGAACAATAACTCAAAAATTTGTATCGCTAAATTTATGATAAGTTTTCGTAAAATTACATAGAAAACACAATTTAACCATGAATATATTTTAAAGATTCATGGGATATTATACTAACATAACGGTAGTGTGCTAGTCCTGATATTTCATGCTGATTAGTTAGCAACTACTTGGAGCGAGGGAACTACAGTGGCTAAGATTACCTCTTGGTTTAAGGGAATATCAACTAAATTGAACAAGCATCCTCAGGAAAAACCCGGATTAACAGCTAATGATCGCCAGGTGAATGAAAAATCTGCTCAGAAAAATTTAAAACCCAAAAAGCCAAGTAAAGGTAAGCAAATACTCAAGGGAATAGGGGGATTTTCATCAGGAGTGATGGATAAACTCCCAGGTAAGGGTAAACCACTTTACCGTCGTTATTGGTTGTGGGCTGGGTTAGGTGTGGGTGGTAGCATTTTTGCTATTAACTATGGCATATCTTCACTGGATAAAACCTTGCCAGATAAGGCAGCCTTAAATGCAGTGGTCAGGGAACAAACACTGACCATTAAAGCAGCTGATGGCAAAATTTTACAGCAGCAGGGAGAAGTCACTAGGGAACAACTGAAAATAGAAGAGATACCCTATACACTCAAACAGGCTTTTATCGCCTCAGAAGACAGAAGATTCCGGGAACATGGTGGTGTCGATCCCCAAGGGATTGCCAGAGCCGTATTAAATAACTTGCGATCGCAAACTGTGGTGCAAGGTGGCAGTACTATCACCCAGCAATTAGCTAGGATATTATTCCTCAAACAAGAGCGTACCATCTTGCGTAAGCTCAAAGAAGCTCGTCTAGCACAGAAAATGGAAGAGGAGTTAACCAAAGACGAGATTCTAGAACGCTATTTGAATTTGGTATATTTAGGCTCCGGTGCTTATGGTGTAGCCGATGCCGCTTGGGTATACTTCAGTAAAAAAGTAAACCAACTGACCCTGGGAGAAATGGCAACCATTGCCGCCTTACCCCCCGCACCGAATAAATTTTCCCCCCAAGTAAGTATAGAAACTGCCACCAAGCGGAGAAATCTGGTGTTACAACGGATGGCAGAAGATAAACTTATTACCCCAACCGAGCAACAAAAAGCGATCGCAGAACCAATCACTCTCAAAGTTAGTCGCCCAAAACGGTGGGAAATAGAAGCTCCCTATTTTATTAGTTATATTCAGAAAGAGCTACCGAAATATGTGTCAGCCAAAGCATTAGGTGGTGGCTTGACAGTAGAAACATCCCTCAACTTAGAATGGCAAAAAGCAGCAGAAGAGGCAGTTGCGCGAACCCTGCGGAATGAAGGGCGTTGGCAAAGATTTAAACAAGCAGCCATAGTGGCTATTGACCCCAGTACCGGCGAAATTAAGGCAATGGTAGGGGGTAAGGATTTTGATAAAAATAAATTTAATCGCGTTACCCAAGCCCAAAGACAGCCAGGATCGACCTTTAAAGGCTTTGTATATGCAGCAGCGATTGCCAGTGGTAAAAATCCCAATGATGGCTACCCGGATAAACCTTTGATTGTTGATGGTTATGAGCCGAAAAACTTTGATGAGAGCTTCCGGGGTTGGATTAGCATGAGAGATGCTTTTACCAAGTCTATTAATACGGTAGCCGTGAGAATTTTACTCAGAATCGGGTTTGAACCCACCATTGAGCTGGCTCAGAAAATGGGAATTCAATCAGAACTCAAGCCCGTGTATTCCTTAGCACTAGGCTCCAATGAAGTAAATTTACTGGAATTAACAAGTGCCTATGGAACCTTTGCTACCCAAGGACTACACACAGCACCCCACGGGATTAAGAAAATTTTTAACCGCCAAGGCAAGGTAATTTGGTCAGCAGACTTTAAACCCAAAAGGGCTTTAGATAAAGATAGTGCCGCCATTATGACTTGGATGCTGCGTAGAGTAGTGCGTAGCGGTACCGGGACTCCTGCTAATTTACCTCGTAGACCCGTAGCAGGGAAAACTGGTACTACTGATGAAGCTAGGGATCTATGGTTTGTAGGATATATACCCCAGTTAGTAACCGGAGTATGGCTGGGTAATGATGATAACCGCAAAACCTCGGGTAGTAGTGCTAGTGCTGCTATTGCTTGGCGTAGGTTTATGCGAGCAGTAACAAAAGAGATGGATGTGGAAAAGTTTCCCTCTCTTCCCAAGTTAAGGGGTCGTAAGGGTACTATTAAGGCAAAACCCATCAAGCCCAAACGCTTGATTAATCGTGCTATTCCCAAAAACAAAGTTCGGGACGGAGATGCTCAAGAAGATTCTAGAAATAGTAACCGGCGCAGTCGTCGTCGTCGAAGACGTAGATACCAACAATCTGAAGAAAATACTGTCAATAGAAGTACTAGAAGATATCGTCGTCGGCGCAGTCGCGTTAGAGACAACTCGTCTTCATCTACATCATCTCGTTCCCGTCGTCGCAGACGCAGAAACGTAGAATCTAACCGTTCATCTGGTTCATCCAGTTCTCGTTCCACAACCAGAAGACGGGTTAGAACCAGAACCCCACAAAGACGTTCGGCACCAGTAAGAGTCAGAAAAACCACTCCTCCTGCACCACCTAAACCGAAACAACGTTCTTGGCGGGAAAGATTAAGACCTAGTCAGCCATCTAATTAATCACTTTCCAAAAACAAAAGTCAGAAGCAATGTTTAAAACTCTGACTAGGATTGGGTTTGTGGTTTTATTCTCTATGATGAAGTAATACCAATTTGAAAAAAGAATGTAACACATGATTTATTTGTAGGGGCGGGGTTACGGTGAGATTACAATTTGATTTGTCGCAAACATTTTTTGATTTGGTATAACCTCACTCTGACAAGATTGGACATCCCTCTCATTTTTGCAAGTGCGAAAAACGAGGGTGAGGTTTTTCATAGATGGTGGTGAAATGTTTTCATTAGTACTGCCTTGTTTCTTCAGAGGTATAACGCTACGCGCAAGTCAAAAGTCACGCATTGGACTGCTCATGGGTTCCAACGTTCAAGGATGTCCTAACCTAATTTCGTAGTGCTATAAAATCTTATGATTAAAGTGATTCGACTTGATGTGTGTACGCGCTAGGATTAGAAGACAAATTTCATCCCCAAGTTAGATCAAAGTTTTCCGACTTTAGGTAAATACCGTTGTAGTTTATTAGAGTGTAAGTAACCCTGTGTACGACTTTTTTCAAGTTAGCCCCCTTTGTAAGGGGGTTGGGGAATCTTAAACTGAGTAAATCAGCGTCAGATCATCCCTAACCCTCCCTCAAAAGGAGGGGAATAAAAATAAAGTTGCACATTACGTGTAAGTAATACTGCTCAGTGGATAAATTTTAAACTGAACATTTGGCTGAGGAACAAGGCTAAAAATTTTTTCTTGCTCTTCACCGAAAAGTATCAAAAGTGCGAGGGTTATAACAATTGAAAAAATGATTGAGACAGATGGAAATTTGAAAAGCCCATCGAGTAGCTCTTTCATAATCTCGGACATTTGTGCATGGGGAAACCAACACCAGTCATCTGCGATGGGAAACCCTCCCGCAGCACTGGACTCACCGTCCACCGCAATGGCTTACTATCCCCAACCCTGACTCCCCAAGACCAAAATGTCCTCAAAATCTAAAATCCAAAATTGAATGACACAAATTTACCTACCGGATGAACCGAGAGCTTTCCCATGTCCAAGCGTTCTAAATATTTTGTTTTCACAACCCTATTGATATCTCTAGCTGTTTTGGTATCCTATCTTGCTTTGAATCGTAAGATACTCATAGCACCACAACAATTTACTCAAAATCAACCCCAGGAAACCATAAGACTGCAAAAGCAGGCAAAACAAGAGTTTGATATGGGTAAATATACCCAAGCTTTGGCTACCTTTCAACAAGTTTTAGAGAAATTCCAAAAAACTGGACAAGTACAAGGAGAAATTGCAACTCTCAACGATATTGGACAGGTTTATGACAGCCAGGGAGATTATACCCAAGCTTTGAAGTATTATCAGCAGGCATTAGCAGCTGCTCAAAAAATTAGTGACAAGAATGGAGAAATTGAAGCTTTGGCTAATATTGGCTTAGTTTATTACAACCAGGGAAATACTGACAAAACCCTGGAATTATTTCAAAAAGCCTTAGTAATGAGCCAACTAGATAGTAATAATTGGGGAACAGCAAAAATTTTCCACAGAGTTGGCTCGTTGATGGAAGCCAAAAAACAACCAAACTTAGCAATCGCCTTTTACAAAAAATCGGCGAATTTAATTGCAGAAATCCGCAAAAATCTGCAAAAATCGCCCAAAATAGGAGATATACGCGGTTCCTACATCCAGAGATTTGACAATACTCCCCGCCGTCTCGCTAATTTGTTACTGAAGCAGAATCGCAACGTAGAAGCACATGCAGCAGCTGACTTAATGAAAGTCCAAGAATTAGAAGCATATCTACATGGCGTTAAAAGCAAAAACCCCACTCTACAAAGGTTAGAATACTCCCCATCAGAGCAAAAATTAGTCCAAAAAGCGATTAAAGATTTGCAAAAAATGGTGGAGTTGGGTAAAGAATTAAATACACTACAACAAATCCCTGTCGAAAAAAGAACTCCCCAACAAGAAAAACGGCGACAGGAAATTGAAACCATTCAAAAGGTTATTTTACAAGAATTTCTCATGTTTAGCGATCGCCCAGAAGTGGTGGCGCGTCTGCGAGAACTAAGCAATACTACAGGTGGTGAAAATCTCAACCCCAAATTACTCCGGCGCTTACAAGATAATCTCAAACAACTGCAAGGGAACCCTGTTCTCCTCTACCCCCTAGTACTGGAAAATAGCCTAGAATTATTACTAGTTACCCCTTATACTCCTCCCATTCGCCATTCTGTACCAGTCAAGCGATGGCAATTAGAACGCACCATTACCGAATTTCGTACAGCATTACAAAATCCGGCTAAAGATGCCAAGAAACCAGCACAACAGCTGTATAAATGGCTAATTCAACCCATAGCACCTGCTATTGATTCCGCTAACTCTCAAACTATTATTTATGCACCAGATGGTAAGTTACGCTACATTCCCCTCGCTGCACTCCATAATGGTAAACAATGGCTGGTAGAGAAATATCGGGTAAATAATATTACAGCACTCAGCTTAACCGATCTAAACAAACAGCCCCAATCTTTAAAAATTTTAGCGGGGGCTTTTTCCGTAGGTAATTACAACATTCAAGTCGGCACCCGTACCGTCAAATATGGAGGATTACCCTTTGCGGAAAAAGAAGTTAAAAGTTTAACGGATTTTTTCCCTGGATCAGAGAAATTACTTAATTCAGAATTCACAGAAAAAGAAACCACAAAACGTTTGAGTAATTATTCTGTCCTCCATTTTGCCACCCATGCAGCCTTTGTTACCGGCAATCCAGAAGACTCATTTGTTTTATTTGGAGATGGTGAGCCAGCCAATTTAAATGATTTGCGTCTATGGAATTTGAACAATACGGATTTAGTAGTTTTAAGTGCTTGTGAAACTGGAGTGGGAGGAGAGTTCGGTAATGGCATCGAGATTTTGGGATTTGGTTATGTCATGGAAGAAGCAGGTGCAAGAGCAGTTATAGCTTCATTGTGGCAAGTATCTGATGAGGGAACCCAAGCATTAATGAATTCTTTTTATGCCACACTGCAGCAACAAAAGTTTACTAAAGTCGCAGCTTTACAAAATGCTCAACTTTCATTAATTAACAATATTATCTATGAGCATCCCTATTATTGGGCAGGCTTTATTTTAATTGGGAATGGTTTGTAATAATATTTACTGTGGCATGATTTTTTTAAATTATAGTTACTGCTGCTGAGAGGGTATTTTTACAGGCTCTTAACAAAAATTTTAAATATATACATAGAAAATCATAGTAATGTACTTAAATAAGGATTATATAGGTTTTCTAGATCTGGTGAAGTACACACTTGCGGCTAAAAACTGAGCAATTTTGGCTGTTGATGTATCTTATTTGAGTAGGAATCCCTATATTTTTATATTCTGCATAAATTAGGTTTGCAGTTAATTGATCATCAGCTAAACTCATCTACGATAACGCATTTATTAATTCTATTCAGGGAACTTGAGAAATTATAACTTCCAGTTACTAGATGGAAAAACATAATTGATATTAAATATTTAATATTTGACTGTATTTAATAAAAAACAATAGTAAAACTGATACTAAAATTAGCCATCATAAAATTCAAATGTATATACAGAGAAATTTTGACATATTTTTTTCTAATACAATGAGCGTGGAAATAAGCAGGCCATTTACAAAAAGTAAAAGTGAGGAAACACAGTACTTGTGAATGTGTAACTGACGCGCAGTGGTACTAGTTGCTTGATATTTCTAGGTGACAGCTAACGCTGTGCTCTGCATACCGTTAGGTTGTCCCCAGGACTTACAGACATTGTTGGGAATTTGGTCTATTTTCCTTGTGCCACAGAGGTTTGAGACTTGTTTGTTACTCAAAAATATTCAAGTTTCAATAGTTATATTGCTTTCAAATTGAATATTTCCAACACCTATTTAATTCTCTTTTTAGAGCTTCAGTATTTATATATGAGTGAATCAAATTCTGGGTCTTATAGATTTGTTAATAAAGAGCAATCTTTGTCTGTATTAAATCAAGCAAGTAAGCACGCTGCTAATGGTTGTCTACAACTATTTACTGCTTCCCATTACTGGTATTTATATTTAGAGCATGGCAAACTAATTTATGTTTGTAGTTCGGATGGGATGTTTGAATTAATTTATCGAAAATTGGATCAACTGAGTAAAGAGATAGCCCGTGTTTTTAAAAATGTTTATCAAGGGTTTCATGACAGCTTTTCAGATTCTTTTGAAAAACAATCTTTAGTATATTTAGACTACTGGACTATTTGTTGGTTGGTGAATCATAAATTAATTAGTGATGTGCAAGCAGGGATAATTATTGGAGAGTTAGCGTTAGAAATATTCCCATTGTTGTTAAAAATAGAATCAGGTTTTTATCGTCTTTCTCGTGGCAATATTTTGCATAAGATGCCTAGGTTTTGTCATCTAGATATAAGCTTCATCATTTCCCGCTCTTTTAATTCTTCAATTCAGCAAAATAACATAGATTTACCAGTGATTTTAGAGCATATTTTTAAAGAGTTCTATGAAGAGCAGCACTCTAAAGAAACTGATGTTCAACCAATATCCTCAGTAAATCACAATAGTAATATTGCAGATACAAGTGGCAAACTTGCTGATCATCGCCAGGATGTTTTCCATTATTCCTCACCTCATAAGCTGTATCAGATCATTTGCATAGATGATAGTCCGACTATGTTGCATATAATTAAGAGTTTTTTGGATGAAGAATTTTTTGCAGTGGAATTAGTTGATGAGCCTTTAAAATCTTTGATGCAAATTGTTCATACAAAGCCAGATCTAATTTTATTAGATATATCTATGCCAAACTTAGATGGCTATCAATTATGTTCTTGGATACGTAGAAATTCAGATTTTAAGAACATACCAGTAATTATGGTGACGGGGAAGACTGGATTTCTTAATAGAGCTAAGGCGAAGCTTGTGGGAGCAACTGATTATTTGACTAAGCCATTTACACAGGAACAATTACTAGAAATGTTGATGAAACATTTGTCTTAAAGGTGGTTGGATAGATTTATTTGTAGATGGAGACACTGATCAATAATAACTGTAATAATTCCAGGACTTACGCAAGTGTCACAATTGGTGGTTGGTGCGTGACGCTATAAGTCTCATTGCTACGTTCAAACATTTTCGCAGGGTCACACACCCTACAGAAAAAATATGCCAGTTGCGTAAGTCCTAAATTCTTGCGCTTGAACTCAATTGATCTATTTATTTTGTAGAAGCTTTGCATCGCAAAGCTTCTACATTTTAGCGAATCAGAAAGTAAAAATTTGAATTTTACCATAGACGAAGTTGAAAGCCCCTAGCCTTTAGGCAGGGGATGAAAACCAGAGATAGACGATTTTAATCGTCCAGTAGCATGGTACAATTATTTGATCACAGATGTAGATGGATTACACTGATTAACAAGACGTTTTTGGGTTTGCCCACAATATAATCCGTGTAATCTGTACAATCCGTGATCTTATTTTAGTTTTAACCAGATAAAATGTACGGCTGTCAGCAAGTTTTAGTTAAGCAAGATCAAAACTTAATTGCAATATTAAAATTCTTGTGTGAAGAATCTCATAAACTCACAAACATGGGAATTTATTATGCTAGACAGTTATATTTTAAAGCTCAAAAATGTATTGGTAAGTATGATTTAGAAAAAGTATACAAAGACAATAATCACTACAAGGTTTTGCACTCACAAGCTGCACAGCAGATACTCAGAACCGTAGCCGAATCCTTTAAGTCTTATTATGGCTTAGTTAAAGCTTATACTGAAGGCAGAATCACCGACAAGCCAAGGATTCCTAACTACAGAAAAAAAAGTGGATTGGCAGTAGTCAGTTATCCATCTCAAGCATTAAAGCTAAAAAATGGTCAAATACGAGTTCCATTAGGTAATACCTGTAAGCGTTGGTTTGGATTAGATAGCTTTTATATACCAATGCCAAGTAATCTGAACTTTGCAGGTATTAAAGAATTAAGACTGCTGCCACGAAATAAATGCTTTTATTTTGAGTTTATCTATCAAAAAGAAATAGACAAACCAGAATTAAACCAAGATAATGTACTGGGAATAGACCCTGGTTTAACCAATTGGTTAACTTGTGTATCTAATGTGGGTACTAGTTTCATTGTTGATGGTAAACATATCAAATCGATGAATCGTTGGTACAATAAAAGGGTATCAACTATTAAATCAAATAAGCCCCAAGGATTTTGTCATAAAAAGTTAGCTGCAACAACTGAAAAACGTAACCGTCAAATTCGTGACGGAATCAATAAAGCAGCAAGACTAGTAATTAATCATTGTTTAGAAAATAATATTGGCACCATTGTTTTTGGTTGGAACATCGGTAACAAAAATCAAATAGAATTGGGCAAAAAGAATAACTCTGAGTTTGTTCCAATCCCTACAGCTAGACTTAAAGATAGAATTGCCAGAGCTTGCGAACAATATGGAATAAAGTTTATTGAAACAGAAGAGAGTTATACCAGTAAAACATCGTTCTTAGATGACGACTATCTGCCAAAATATGGTGAAAAACCCAGAGACTGGAAG
>JASJCJ010000148.1 GCA_030066045.1 Calothrix sp. MO_167.B12 | reverse complement strand
GATTTGTCGCCCACCCCATCACTCATCTGATTGAAACCAGATGTCGCTCAGAGGTGGGACTCCTCACCGCCCAAAAATTCATCTCATCGCCTCCCGTTCCGGGTAGGCGAGAGGCTTCTTTTTGATTCAGCTAAAAACTTGCACCAAATTCGATAACAGGAGGCAGAGCCTCCTTCCCCTTCGTTACCAGGCTGAGCCTGGTAACTAGAATATAGAGCCTCTGGCTCTGATTGAGAATGGTGCAAGTTATCAAGGAAATTGGGGATGAAGTGTAGGAAAAGACTACTTTTGGAAGATGTCAAGATTCAAGATATTCGCTCCTATTTAAATAAATGAGTTCGATGGTGATACCTATGGAGACTATCGGAAAATTAATGATTGGGGCTGGTGCAGTTTTGACAATCGTTGGTGTTGGTGTTCGACTATTTGCAAAACAGTTAAGTTGGTTGGGTAATTTACCAGGTGATATCAAAATTCAACGCCCTGGATTCAGTTTGTATATCCCGTTAACAACTATGCTAGTTCTCAATCTTGGCGTTTCTTTTATCACGCGCCTGATTCGCAGGATTCCTAAGGCATATCTTGCACCTTCTCCATAAGGTTATAGTGGGCAATGCCTACCTAGGGCGTGTTTTTAGCCGTTTGGAGTATAACCAAGCAGTATTGGCAGGGGGTTTAATCATTTTGAATTTTGAATTTTGAATTTTGAATTCCCCCTGGGGGTGTTGCTCTTTACTTAATAAGCATATCTAGCCAGCCAAGAGATAGTTATACCCAAAGCCGAACCGGCAATTACTTGAAATGGAGTATGCCCTAATAATTCTTTGAGACGATCCTGATTAAATTCTGGGTGTTCGTGAAATAACTCATCTATCATTTGGTTGAGGATACGAGCTTGTTTCCCAGCAGCTTGACGCACTCCTGCAGCATCATACATGACAATAATCGCAAACACAGTCGCTAGGGCAAACTCGGAAGATGACCAACCCATAGTTTGTCCAACACCAACAGCCAAGGATGTTACTAATGCTGAATGAGAGCTAGGCATACCCCCTGTAGTTACTAAGACTCGTACATCCAATTTTCTATGTTTAATTACTTCAATAACCAGTTTCAATAATTGAGCAATTATACAAGCTACCAGGGCAACCAGCAGCACCCGGTTGTCTAATATGTTGCCAATGTCCTGCATGGTTTTGGTGATGGTGAAATTAGTAAACAATTGTCAACCCCTTTGGGGAATTCAAAATGCCTCTTACAGAGGAGGTAAGTTAACAAAATTACAATCCCTACAAATAAATTTAAGGAAACCTGTATCTGTTAATTTAACCTGTTCTTCGATTAGTGGTGCTTGTATAAGCAAAGTTATAGTACGGAGGGTGAGAAATTAGCGATCGCGATTGACGATAAAATGGGCAAGTGCCAATAGGGGGTATGCTTTCCCTCCAAAGGGTTCTAGTTGGGCGCAAGCTGTGTCAATCAACAGCTTTGCCTGCTTCTGGGATTCTTCAATACCCCATAAGCTAGGATAGGTTACCTTTTGAGCCTGTTGGTCTTTACCGATGGTTTTACCTAGTGTTTCCTGGGTGGCTGTAATGTCCAGGATATCATCAATAATTTGAAAGGCTAACCCAATATTTTGAGCATAGGCAGATAATCTATGTAAATCTTCCCCTGCTGCTCCAGCTAAAATCCCCCCAGAAACCACACAAACCTCTAACAATGCCCCTGTTTTGTGTTTGTGAATGAAATTTAAGGTTTCTAGGGAAACATCAGACTTCCCTTCCGATTCTAAATCCACCACTTGACCACCAACTAAACCAGCAGCTCCAACTGCTCGTCCTAATTGTGCCACTACTTGCAAGACTCTTTGTGCTGGTACATTTTTGGTTGTAGAGGCAATGAATTCAAAAGCATAAGCCAATAAACCATCACCAGCTAAAATGGCAATATCCTCACCATAAACTTTGTGATTTGTCAACTTACCGCGACGATAATCATCATTATCCATTGCCGGTAAATCGTCGTGAATTAAAGACATGGTATGGATCATTTCCAAGGCACAAGCTGTTGGCATTGCCATCTCAATGGTGCCACCAAGCATTTCACAAGTTGCAAGGCAAAGAATGGGGCGCAGACGCTTACCTCCAGCTAATAAAGAGTAGCGCATGGCTTCATAAATAGTATCTGGATACTGCATGGGAACTGCTTGTTCCAAGGCCGCTTCACAAAGCTTTTGTCTTGCTTGTAAATAAACTAATAAGTCAAAGTTGCCATCCCTGCTAGTTTCTGGAAGATTGTCTATTGCTATCATCCTCAAATCCTTAAATGTCTTTTTGTTACCAATGTTACAATTTTAAGGGTATTTGGTGCTGTTAGAGTTAGGAGTTAGGAATTGATAATTTACAATTGATAATTCATAATTCCTAATTTTTATTCATTTGCCCTTTGAAGGTAGCTGGTTAGGGTATTTTGCAACAACATTGCTACAGTCATCGGACCAACACCACCAGGAACGGGGGTGAGAAATTCCGCTACCCTTTGCACCGATGCAAAATCAATATCGCCAACTAAACGACTTTTGCCACTAGTATCGGCGATGCGATTTATTCCCACATCTACCACAACTGCGCCCGGTTTAACCATTTCGGCTGTGATAAATTTGGGACGACCTACTGCTGCAATTAGGATATCAGCATTTTTGGCGATCTCTGGCAAATTTTGGGAACGGGAATGGGCAATTGTCACTGTTGCGTCAGCTGCTAACAGCATTAATGCTAGGGGTTTACCCACCAAAATACTCCTCCCCACCACCACAGCTTGTTTTCCTTGTAAGGGAATGTCATATTCCTGTAAAAGTCGCATTACCCCAGCAGGGGTACAGCTACGTAAACCTGGTTCTTGACGGACTAATTTACCCAAATTTACTTGGTGTAGACCGTCAACGTCTTTTTCTGGGGCAATTTGATGCAAAATAGCTACTGAGTCTAGGTGTTGTGGTAGGGGTAGTTGCACCAAAATTCCGTCTACTCTTTCATCTTGGTTGAGCTGTTCAATGGTTTCTATAATTTCTGCTTGACTAGTTTGGGTGGGGAAATGTTTGCCAAAGGAAGCAATCCCAACTTTGGCACAAGCTTTTTCTTTTCCCCGTACATAAGCAGCAGAAGCAGGATTATCCCCTACCATCAATACTGCCAACCCTGGAGGTCTGCCTATTTTGGGCTGTAATTCTGTAATTGTCTGTGATAGCTCTTGATGAATTTTCGAGGCTAAAGCTTTACCATCAAGCAATTTGGCAGTTTGTTTTTCCATGAGAATTTTCAGAATTACGCTCATCCCTGGCACTGCTGTCCATCGCCGTAGTATTTTGACAACAAAACCATATTATTTATCTTCTCAGATTGCTTGCCCTAGTTCGATTTTAGATTTGAGATTTGAGATTTTTTCGGCAAAAAGTTGCTGTTTGAACTCCGGCAATCAAAATTCATTGTATAAAAATGGCAATATGACAAACATTTATGCAAAGATTGGCTCTACTAGTACCTCTCATACAAAAAGTGAACATTTTTTACACCTATCTTGTCGGTTTACGCTGGACATTTATCTGTTTTTTATTGGCTGGAATTGTCAGCTGTGGAGACTTCAGCCCCAGGGGTTTTAAACCTATTGGTGCTAATGTAACTCCCATTAAACAATTGAAAGAGCAACAAAAGCCAGGTACAGTTTATATTCAAGGAAAAGTCGAAAAGGCTATTCCCCTTGTCAAGCGACAGGCATATCAAATCAATGATGGTACTGGAAAAATCTGGGTGGTTACCAATCAAACAGGAATTAAGAAGGGCAAGTCTCTTGTCGTTAAAGGTAAGGTTCGCTACAAAAGTATTCCTTTGGGCGGTAAAGAATATGGAGAAATTTATGTAGAAGAAGAGTAATAATTAAAACGTATTTTGTATTGATAAAGTTTTATGAATCACCAACCAGTACATGTGGCGATCGCTATTCTCCATCAAGACGACAAGTTCCTCATGCAATTGCGAGACAATATTCCCGGTATCCTCTATCCAGGCTACTGGGGATTGTTTGGTGGACACATAGAGGCTGGAGAAACTCCCCAGCAAGCTGTCAAACGAGAAATTTTAGAAGAAATTACCTATGAACTACCACCTACTTTTTCCGAGTTTGGCATTTATGCTGATGAAAATGTATTGCGTCACGTTTTCCATGCACCGTTATCAGTTGAGCTAGAACAACTCGTTCTCAATGAAGGCTGGGATATGGGCTTAGTTACCTCAGAAGATATTCAACGTGGTGATTGTTATTCTGCGATCGCTCAGTCAACTCGACCTCTAGGTCCAGTACACCAACGTATTCTTCTCGACTTTATGGCAAATTGAATCAGGCAGGCATTACTCCTAACTTGAAAATAGGCAACAGGCAACAGGCAACAGGCAACTCTTAACAGGTATTTTCATCCTTGGTTGTGTACAAACGTTCATGAGAGACTAGCTTGAAAATGGTTGTTAGTTGTTAGTTGTTAGTTGACGGTTGACAGTGGGTCAGAAACATTTCTCATGGCTTGGTTGTGGGATCTTCCCGTGGGGGCTAACTTGAAAACAGTTAAGAGGCACCCAGTAGGGGCGCATTGCGTGCGCCCTCGAGAAGTTAGTCACAAAGTATTTTCAGATCCTTGGTTGTGGGATTCCCGTGGGGTGTAGAGGAAAAACCCTTTTTCAAATTTTGTAAATAAGCTTAATAAGCTCGACCCCGATACATACGCTTTTTGGGGGTATTTACTTTACTCTCCGACGGAACCTCAGCAGAAGGTTGACTATTCCCATTAGCCTTGTAAGTTTTTCCCCTATAGGTCATGGTTCGCTCTTTGTCTTTGGTTTTTTCTTCAGGTTCGGCTTGGGGAGAAACGATGGTTTTAGCAGCAGCAAGTGGATCTGCTTGCTGGATATTGTTGAGTTGTTTGTCTGGTTGTGAGATCCAGAGGGTAACCATAGAACCCTCTTTGACCAAGAAACACTTAATATTTTGTTGGATATAATCCCGACAAAGTTTTTCTGCTGCAGCTTGTACTTTCTGAGAAAATGAAGTGCCACGGGAATACAAAATACCATTCAGTGTTATGCGATCAGCACCACGCTTGACTGCTCCTATTGCAGGCAGTTCTTCTGATAAAAAAAGTTGCATAATTATTATATTATTTGATGTAGTATTGCACTTAGATAAATCTTGGCAAACTATCGTCAGAGCCTGTCTTGATCACAAGACATTACCCGTAAAAATGTTGATTTTTATCTAGTTAGATTATACAAAATAATATACTAACTGGCGCGTATTTCGTCATTACTTTAACAATACTAAGATTACGTAACTGCAATAGTTAGAGCTTTAATCACAAGTAATATTTTTTAATATTTTGCCATATCTTTGTATTTTGTGATACATTACTGACGACTTATTTTTGAGTTATCTGCTGTAATTTTCAACTAGTTTTTCCGCGATAGTCAGCTGCTTGTGCTAGCAAGGAATCAGCGAAAGCGATCGCTTCCTGTGCAGACTTACCACCCGCTAATTGTGCTAATTCTTGCCTACGCTTACTGAGATTATCCAAAGCAGTCACTCGTATCACAGTACGTTCTTCCCTATGTCCGTTGCTCTCTTTTTGACCTTTAACTTGATGAATCACTTGCTTGGAGACCCGGAAATGCCGGTCTGCCATAGCTGCTACTAGGGGCTGGTGGGTAACACACAAAACTTGATGTTCCTGGCTGAGTTGGTATAATTTTTCAGCGATCGCTTGGGCGACTCTCCCGGAAACCCCCACATCAATTTCGTCGAATACCATCGTTTCTACCCCATCAGCTTGGGAAAAACAGGCTTTGAGTGCCAATAAGAAACGGCTCATTTCCCCACCAGAGGCGATGGCTGATAGTGGTTGTAGGGGTTCTCCAGGGTTGGGGCTAAACATGAAGGTAATTTTATCTGCGCCGGCTGCTGTAGGGTTGGCAGGGGCAATTTCTACCTGGAACTGTACCTTATCCATAGCCAAGGGTTTGAGTTCCCCAATTAGTTCTGTTGCCAAGGTATTAGCTGCGGTGCGGCGTAACCTAGTTAATTTATCACAGGCTTTGGTGAGCTTTTGCCAACATTCCCGTTCCTGCACTTCCAAACTCTCAATGGATTGCTCGCGATTATTGAGTTCAGCTAACTCCGTTTGGATGCGATGATAGTGAGCGATCGCCTCACTGAGGGTAGGACCATACTTACGACAAATTTGCTTTAATTCCCGAATCCTCTGCTCTACTTCCTCCAATCTCTGGGGATCGGCTTCTAAACTTTCCCCATAAGTATTAATTTGCCTTGCGACTTCGGCAATGGTAGCCTGAGCATCCCGCACCATATCTAGTAGGTGTTGGAGTTGGTTGTCATAATCTACCATGTCATTCAAGGTAGCTTCGCTATCGCCCAATAAATCTGTTGTGGTGGGAGTCTCCTCGTCGTTTTGGTACAAAGCTTGATAAACGTTGTAACTCATTTGTTGTAACTCAACCACATGATTCAATCGTTGTTGTTCTTGTTGTAGCTGGTCTAATTCATCACCATCGCTAAGATTAGCATCTCCCAATTCCTGTACCTGATAGGTAAGTAAATCCAGTTGTTGTAGCCTTTGGCGATCTGAAGTACGGCGTTTTTCTAATAATTGATATGCCTGGTGATGTTGACTAAAAGCTGCTGCCACCACTTGTCGCTGTTGCCAAAGACGCTCATCTCCGTAAGCATCCAACCATTCCCTTACCTGCGCTGATTGTCCCACCTGTACAGTTTGACCTTGGGCAGTGATTTCCACCAAGCGATCGCGAATTTCTGCCATCATCTGCCGATTTACCAACACCCCATTCACCCGCGATCGACTGCGGACATTACTGTTATTAATGGTAATTTCCCTACTTACGACTACTGAATTTGTATCCAGCAAATCTATTTCCTGTTCACTCAAACAAGCAGCAACCGCAGCATTAACAGTAAACGTCCCTTCCACAATGGCTCGATTTGTACCAGTACGCACCAGTCTACTGGAAACCTTGCCACCCAATACAGCATCAATGGCATCTAAAATAATAGACTTCCCAGCACCAGTTTCGCCGGTTAACACATTTAATCCACCGCCGAATGAAAGTTCCAAGCGATCAATTAGAGCAAAATTTTCAATTCGCAACACAGACAACATTCAGTTTAATTCTCCGTGGTGGCAGTTCCTTTGGTGAGTGATGGTTGATGGTTGACAGTTGACAGTTGACAGTTGATGGTTGACAGTTGACAGTTGACAGTTGACAGTTGATAGTCTTTCACTCTTTCACTCCTTCCCTCCTTCACTCCTTCCCTCCTTCACTCCTTCCCTCCTCTTCTCATAAATAGTTACCATTGAATTAAGCAGGCACATCTGAGTTTACCATTCTGAAATTAGCCTTGAGTAATGTAGGGGTGCTTTGACTCGGGGGCGGCGAATTTATATTTAGGTGACAGCTAAGAAGAAACGGAGAAATGAAGCTTTAGCTGATTGCGTAGTATCTGCTTATAATCCCCCTAATTAATGCGCGGGAGTGTCAAAGAGATTGTTTTGCCCATAAAATTTCTTAATGGCTACTACTTCATATAGACGATTATCCTAGGTAGTAGATTTAGTGACTATTCCCCCAGGGGAATATTCAATCTCCAGGAATTATTAAACAATAAAGCGAACGTCTTTTTGGTAGATGCTTTATGCTAAACATATTGTTACAATACTTAACATACTGATGCCAATGTGGTGGTAAATTCATGATTGCGAAGACAGATACTCCCTCTTCCCAGGCAGATAGACCTCAAGAAATGCCAGAAAATGGTATACAGGCATCTTCCGGGCGTTTAATGGCTAGAAAACATCCGCGTTTAGCAAAGACAACCGCAGAGCCAGAAAGTTTGCGTTATGATGCTGGAGAAATAGCAGCCCATTATCAACGCCGTCCATTACAAGTTTTACGACGCATAATCACCGTCTTAACACCAACAGTAGCTTTTGTTGCTGGTTTGTGGTGGGATGGAAAGCGGGGAATATCTGTCAAAAATGAACGCCGTCACGCAGTAAAGCTACGGGAATTACTGACAAAATTAGGACCTGCATATATCAAAATTGGACAAGCTTTATCCACCCGTCCTGATTTAGTTCCGCCACTGTATTTAGAAGAATTAACCCGTTTACAAGACCAATTACCAGCTTTTCCCAATGAGATAGCTTACCAGTTCATTGAAGAAGAACTAGGTCACGGTCCAGAGGCAATTTATACTGAGTTGTCACCCCAACCAATTGCTGCTGCTTCTTTGGGGCAAGTATATAAAGGAAAATTGAGTACGGGGGAAGAAGTTGCGGTTAAAGTCCAACGTCCCGATTTGCGGGAATGTATCACCATCGATTTATATATCCTGCGGCGATTGTCTGCATGGGCGAAGAAGAAATTTAAGCGTATACGCAGTGACTTAGTAGGTATCCTTGATGAATTGGGCGATCGCATCTTTGAGGAGATGGACTACATTCATGAGGGTGAAAATGCTGAGCGTTTTTATGAGCTTTATGGTCATATAAAGGACATATATGTACCGAAAATTTACTGGGAATATACCAACCGTCGGGTGCTGACTATGGAGTGGATTAACGGCACCAAATTAACCCAGGCAAAAGAGATTGCTGCCCAAGGGATAGATGCCCGTTATTTAATTGAAGTGGGGGTACAGTGTTCCTTGCGGCAGTTATTAGAACATGGATTTTTCCATGCCGATCCCCACCCAGGGAATTTGTTAGCCACCTCAGAGGGAAAACTGGCTTATCTGGATTTTGGCATGATGAGTGAGGTCAAACCACATCAGCGTTATGGTTTAATAGAAGCGATCGTCCACGTAGTTAACCGTGACTTTGAAGGGTTGGCCAATGACTATGTGAAGTTAGAGTTTTTGTCACCAGATACGGATTTAACTCCTATTATTCCTGCATTTGGTAGAGTGTTTGCCAATGCTCAAGGAGCCAGTGTGGCGGAGTTCAATATTAAAAGTATCACCGATGATTTATCGGCTTTGATGTATGAATATCCCTTCCGTGTACCACCCTATTACGCTCTAATTATTCGTTCTTTGGTAACATTGGAAGGTATTGCAATATATATCGATCCCGACTTTAAAGTTCTCAGTGAAGCATATCCTTATGTAGCCAAACGTCTGTTAACAGACCCGGCAACGGAATTAAGAACATCTTTGAGAGACTTGCTATTTAAAGAAGGTAGCTTCCGTTGGAATCGTTTAGAAAATTTATTAAAAAATGCCCGTAAAAGTCAAGATTATGACTTGACATTAGCCTTAGAGCAAGCCGTAGATTTTCTTTCATCAGAAAGAGGTGCATTCATTCGCGATCGCTTAGTGGATGAAATCGTAAAAAGTTTTGATGCTCTAGGTAAGAATATTTTACACAACTTTACCTATTTGTTAAGGGAAAGGGTGGGAATCGCCGCAGTCAATCAAACACCTGCAGCCACAGTAGAACAACAACAAACCCTGGAACATATCAAGCGGATTGCGAACATTCTGCAAGAAACCCGTGGTTTTGACCCCATGCAAATCGCTCCGCAAATAGCCCAAGCCGTTGTAAATCCTGGGGTACAGCGTTTAGGACAGCAAATTACCACTCAATTGGTTCAAAAAGCCATAGCTAGGATGATTCGGGATTTATTGGTATCAGAGGAGCTTGTTCTCAGTGAAGGAGTGAAAGAGGGAAGGAGTGAAGGAGGGAAGGAGTGAAGGAGTGAAGACTCTTAAACCCTCAACTAACAACTAACAACTAACAACTATCAACCATCACTCCATCACTCCTCGTGTGGTATAGAACTAAAGCGTGACAAAAAACGACATTGACACTCTCAGGTCTAAAGACGCTGAGATTCTGCTTACAGAGTTTAGCTACACAGAGAGGGCTTACTCGCCCCGTGCCATAGCCTAACTCTAGCTGCGGTGGTCAAGCACCGCCTACACAGTTTGCTTAAGTCTAAGCCTAAGTTTCTGCTTACTTTACCCATTATGTTTGCTGACCCGTTGAGGTCTGCATTAACTAAATGCCCTTGGGAGGTACGATACAAGCCACGTCTAGCCCTCTTCCCCGATGCTTTCCACCCGTTTGGCTTCTTGCCAAATTCGGGTAGGGAGTCCCCATCAAGGTAGCTCGCCTTACTTGTATATGCCTCTTCTGTTACATGGAACTTAATACCATGTAACTTACAAAGCTGCTCTAGTCTGTCTTTCAGCTTGGCTAATGGCATCTGGGTGAATTTCTGGTTGTTGACCCTACCCATGTCAGCATTAGTTTTGAATGCTTCGTTCCAGCCTATTATCAGGTTGCCAATACCATGTTTTACGCAATGGTTAATTATTAACCTAGCAGCTTTGTTTATACCATCTCTCATCTGATGGTTCCGTTTTCTGGTTACTCGGTCTAACCAACTATTCCAGAAAGCCTGCGGTTTATCTTCTTTATAGGTAGCAACTTTTTTATTCCACAGTTGATTCATCGCTTTCATGTGGCGAGCATCAACTAGAAAAGAATTACCCAAGGTATCAACACAAGCCGCTAAATTATCTGCTGTTCCTAAATCAATGGATAGAGCCTGCTGAAAATCTAAATCAGGTGATTGTGGTGTTAGCTCATAACTACATTCCAGGTAGTACGCCCCGTTTTTAGGAAGAATGGTAAATTCTTTAACCTGTTTGAATTCAAGGTTTGAGGGCATGGGCAAGAAAAACTCATTCACCCCAAACCAACGCCTAACAGTTAACCCAAGAGGGAATCTGATCTTGTCCCCCTTCAGAGTTGGTTTGCCTGCGCCAATATTAGGGTAAGCAATCTTGAATAGCTTTGAGCCTTCTAAATAGCTTGGGGGCTTAGGTCTAAAATGTAGTTCTCCTTTGAGAAATAGTCCTCTTAATTCTTTATAGGATTTAAAAGCCTCGGCGACTGACATCAGGGTTTGTTGAGCCGGGATAGAAGGCAAAGACTGAGCCAGCATAGTTTTAGCTACACTTGGCTCGTAAATTAGATCAAACTTACCCGTTAACAGTTTGCCAGTCTTAAAGAACGTTTGACGAGCGAAATACACACCACAGTTGTACAGTTTGCCTGCCTGTCCGCAAAGGTAATCTAGTATTGCTTTGGTTTCTTTGTCTGGATGTAATATTATTTGCTGCACACCCATCTGTTTTTTATTTTTCTTAGCCATTGACCGACCTCTCAATTATTGTTAATTTATTAGTATACTGATATATACAAGCTAAGTTAATGCCATTCCAGAAAAATCATAAATTAGGTGCTTTACCCTACGGGGATGAGCCTTTAGACACTAAACCCGTAAGTTTTAAGCCACGACGGGGACAGCTAGAGAAACTAAAAGCCATTCCCAACTGGCAGGAACGGCTAAGAGATTATATTGATACGTTGATTAAAGAAGAATACAGCGATTAAAATCGCTCGTGTCGCTTATATCCCAGGTCTAAAGACGCGCTTGTTTTACGCTTACCGTGTGTTTTCTTATAATCTTAGTTTGTTCGCAATTCTTATACCAACACAGCCATGAAATTCAGCGAAATTATTCAACAACTGGGTGAAGATACCATTTCCCATAGCCTGGATATAGATAAAACACTTAATCCCGAAATTACCGAAGTTAGAGCTATTGATGATGCTAAACTTGGCAGCATTAGCTATATAGAAGGGGAAAAATTTGCGGCTTTTGTGGGTAAAACTAGTGCCAGTGCTTTAATTTTACCCTTGGATAAAGACTTACAGGCTCAAGCACAGGCACGGGGTATTCCTTGGATAGCTACTACCCAACCTCGCCTATTATTTGCCAAAGTGATCGCAATTTTTTACCAATCTTGGCAACCCCAACCCGAAATCCATCCCTCTGCTGTGATTCACCCCACAGCAAATATCGGCAACAATGTATACATTGGTCCCCATGTCGTAATTCAAGCAAGGGTAGAAATTGGTGATGGAGTCTGCATCCATCCTAATGTAGTAATTTATCCCCAAGTAACAATTGGCGATCGCACAATTTTACACGCTAACTGTACTATCCACGAACGCAGTCGCATTGGTGCAGATTGCGTGATTCATAGTGGTGCTGTAATTGGTGCGGAAGGTTTTGGGTTTGTACCTACCGCCGATGGTTGGTTAAAAATGGAACAATCTGGTTATACAGTGTTAGAAGATGGGGTAGAAGTAGGATGTAACAGTGCCATTGACCGTCCGGCTGTAGGTGAAACTAGGGTAGGTCGTCAGACTAAAATTGACAATTTAGTACAAGTAGGTCACGGTTGTCAAATAGGGTCTAGTTGTGCTATAGGCGGACAGTCTGGGATGGCAGGGGGTGTAAGAGTGGGAAATCGGGTGATTATGGCAGGACAGTCAGGAATTTCCAATCAGGTAAAAATTGGAGATGGAGCAACAACTGCTGCTAAAGCTGGTGTTCACAATGATGTTCCTGCTGGAGAAGTGTTTTGTGGTAGTCCCGCCGTCCCCTACAAAACCTATCTCAAAGGATCTGCGATATTTAACCGATTACCAGAGCTTTATCAATCTGTGAGGAAGTTACGGAAAAAACTCAAGGATGCTGGTGGCGAATAGTAGGTTTGACTTTTGAATGCGTGACTTTTGACGCTCCGCTCAGCGGTTGACCCCACTCTACTCCAAGCCGCCCATAGCTCGTCTACCCTAGGCTAAAAGCTAGGGATTATTGTCAAATTTGGACTTGTTTTTTCTGCCCCCACTCCCAAGAGGGTGATACCCCTGCCTGATTCGCCATCCTTCTCCTTAATAAGGAGAGGGAAAGATTTTTGCAGCGCCAAAAGCGAGGGTGAGGTGATGATTTCATGGATTGAACAGATGTGTGTACATAGGGTCTACTGAATAAGTATAAAACATTGATAAATCAATGCTTTTGGGCTATTTTTTGGTCAAGGGAGTGTAAGGGAATTAGGATTTTCAACCTCAAATCCTTGCATTTGGTATTTTTTGCGGGTAAAAAAATAGAAACCCATAGGCTGTAACTATTGCCTATTGCCTATTCCCTATTCCCTACCTCCACAATCATGACCCCCTCAGCAAGCCCTACATAAGTTTCTAACTATTTTCCATACAGCCTCCACTGAAGGTGTGAGACGAATTTAATACATCTCACACCTGAGCAATTATGTTTTTAATTTAATGTTTTATTACTTAATTAATATTTAATTTACATAGTATTAAGCATGGCTATTACAATTAGTTTTTCAAGTATTGTCATGAAAATATGTACAAAGATAGATGCAATTTAGTTCTAAATAAACGTATAATATAATACATAAATAGTAGTGTGAATATAATGCTATACACCTAGGAAATCAACTGAAATGTATTGGTTGAAAGTTAATGGTGCAAAAATCTGAACCTCGTTAACCTAAATAGATGCAGTTGTAAAACCGTCAATGTTAAAACTAAACCCACAACCCTTACGTAAATTATATCTAAATAGTTTGCCAAATATAGTTATAAAAATAGCAAGTTTAATACCAATTGGATGTAGTATTTTAGTATTAATTGGTTGGTATTTTGACATTGATATTATTAAGAATGGTTGTGGCTTGAATAGGGGATCAATAAAGGCAAATACAGCAGTTTGTTTTGTCTTATCTGGAATTGCTTTGTGGCTGTTACAGATAAAAGCCATCTCTAGTCAAAATAAAACTGATAAAAATCGTCGATTATCACCATTATTGAAATTTTTCCTTGGCTGTCATCAGTGGTTACATTTTCATGCCCAGACCTTAGCTAAAGTAGTTTTAGGGTTAGTCATTCTCATCTCATCCCTCACACTCAGCGAGTATTTGGGGAATTGGAATTTAGGGATTGATGAATTGTTATTTAGTGATGCATCTCCAGCTAGTGGTACGTCCTATCCGGGAAGAATGAGTTTTGTGACAGCAGTTGACTTTATTTTCATTGGTATTGCCATGATACTGCTGAGTCAGAAAAAAAACTCTAGATATAATCGCTATGCTCAAATTTTGAGCTTAATTAGTGCGGTAATTTCCTTTATTCCCATTCTCCAATATATCTACAAGCAAGGGGAAGTATTCGATAATGTTACACCTGATTTATCATTCATGGGTTTTTACCAGGCTGTCACCTTTTTGATACTTTGTATAGGTATGTTGTGGATGGGTAGGGATCGGGGTTTGCTGGGTATGGTAAGCAAAAAATTCCACGGTACTTACTTCATATTGCGTTGGTTATTGTTGGCAATTTTCATACTTGCGATCGCAGGTTGGTTTATTATTCAAGGTCAAAGGTTAAACTATTACGATTCTGTATTTGCCATTGTCTTATTTGTGCTAGTGGCGATCGCATTTTTTGCCATTTTGATTTGGGAATTTGCTTTGTCAATTGAGGGTATTAGCCAGCAACAAGATTATACCCAAAATATGCTCCAAGGCACTCAAAATCGATGGCAACAGGTTTTCGATACAAATATTTTGGGTATTGTTTGTGGGGATATTCATGGTGGTATTCAACAAGCCAATGATCGATTCTTGCAAATGACTGGCTATTCCAGAGAAGAGCTAATATCGGGCAGAATTAATTGGAGGGAACTGACACCAGCAAACGACATTTCCTCAGACGCAGAATGGATTGCTGAAGCCAAGACTGAAGGTAGTGCTCAACCCGAAGAAAGAGAATTATTGTGCAAAGACGGCAGCCATATTCCCGTTTTATGTAGTTATGGGTTCCCATCAGCAGCACAAACAGGTATGATTGTTTTAATCTTAGACTTAAGCGATCGCCAACAGTTAAAAATAGCCAGGAACCGAGAAAAACGCCAACTCCAGTTATTAGGAGAATTAACCAAGGATATCAAGTGCTGCCCAAATCCTGTAGTCGCCCTCGAAACTTGGTTTGGGAAACTAGCTCCAGAAATTGGCTTAGATGTCTACTGGAACTATCTGGTAAAGACCAACTCTCCAGTCATGCACCTAACATCCCATAGTGGTATTTCTCCAACCTTGGCTCAATCAATGGAATACCTAGAAATTGGGCAAGGGGTATGCGGTTATGTCGCACAGGAACTATCTACAATAACCCTGGATAACGTACAACAATCAACTGAACCCAAAACGGCATTTATCCGTTCTATAGGCATTAAAGCCTATTATAGTCAGGCATTGACAATGCAGGGAAAGTTGTTAGGAACTATTGCCTTTGCTAGCCGTAGTCGATCACAATTTAGTCAGAGTGAACAAGCAATCATGCAAGCAGTTACCCATCTAATTGCCATGAGCATAGAAAGGTGGGTATTAACAAATTCCTTGCAGCAACAAGCCGAACAGCTACAAGACACAAACCGGATTCGAGATGAGTTTTTAAGTATATTATCCCATGAATTGCGATCGCCCCTGCAATCAATTTTAGGATGGGCGCAACTTTTGCGTTCCAGAAATTTGGGTGAAACTCAAGTAGCTAAGGGTTTAGATGCCATCGAACGCAATGCCAAAACTCAAACCCAGATTGTAGAAGACTTGTTAGATATATCGCGGATGATAAAAGGGAAGTTAAGCCTGAATATTCGTACTTGCGATTTAGTCCCCATATTAAGAACAGTGCTAGAAAATGTGAAATTAGCTACTGAAGTTAAAGCAATCAATTTTAGTTATTCCATAAATTGGGGACATCAGCATCATGAGGAACATTTTCACCAGCAAAGTTTTCCCACTTCCCAAGCAGTTAAGCTACAACAATCTACATCCACAACTCCCAAATTTTTAGTATCTGGGGATCCTGAACGCCTACAACAAATCATCTGGAACCTACTTTCCAATGCGATCAAGTTTACACCTCATGGTGGTCAGGTAGAAGTTATCCTTTCTCAGGTTGAAGATAAAGATTGTTCTCTCAATTCACCCTTGAGTTCCTATGCCCAAATTCAGGTCAAAGATACAGGTATTGGTATTGATGTTGACTTAATCCCCTATGTATTTGATCGTTTTTATCAAACCGATAGTTCCAACACCAGATTACATAGTGGTATGGGTTTGGGATTAGCGATTGTGCGTCATTTAGTAGAATTACATGGCGGTATCATAGAAGTAGAAAGTCCTGGGGTTGGCAAAGGAACAAGTTTCACAGTTAAGCTGCCACTATTTGATACCCAACCACAGCATATAAGAGAAGAAAAAAGAGAAATAGTTAATCCTGAGGAGTATCGCCGTTTGGTTTACCCTTCACCTGGCAGGCGAGCTAATTTATCATCCAGTCTATTGCAAGGTGTACGGGTGCTAATTGTAGATCATGAAATGGAATTGCAGGATTTTTTCCTTGCAGTGTTGCAATCTTACCAAGCAGAAGCACGGGCAGTATCTTCGGTTGTAGAAGCATTGAATGCAATTCAAGAATATAAACCAGATGTGCTAGTCTGCGATTTAGAAATGCCAGATGACGATGGTTATTCCCTGATTCGTCAACTACGTTCCCTCGAAAGTGCAGAAAAACAAAGAAAAATTCCCGCTGCTGCTTTGACTGCCGATGGTAGAGCAGAACAACGGATGCGAGCTATCCATGAAGGGTATCAAATATACTTACTTAAGCCTGTAGAGCCTTGTGAACTAGTTACCGTGGTAGCTTGTCTTGCGGGACGTACTTGAAAGAGGTTGTGGGAAATATTTATCTTGATTCCTACTAATTGACACTAGGTGGAATAGCTACAAACAAATTCAGGTTAAAATTACAAAGTCAGTAATTCGCAATATTCGAGAAAATGATGTTATCTGCTGACAAAAATTCTCCTCTTTTAACAATTCCGCCCTTGGAAAACGGTGACAAGCTTACCCGTTATGAATTTGAGCGGCGTTACCATGCCATGCCAAATCTGAAAAAAGCAGAATTGATTGAAGGAATTGTTTACGTGGCATCACCATTGAGAATCAAAAGTCATGGCGAACCCCATGCTTACATTATGGGATGGTTGGCTACATACAAAGCAGCTACACCAGGGTTGGGTTTGGCTGATAATGCCACAGTGTTAATAGATGCCGATAATGAACCGCAACCAGATGCTTTATTGCGATTTGAAACAGGCGGACAATCGCGCATTAATCCGGATGATTATGTAGAAGGTGCACCAGAATTAATTATAGAAATTGCCGCTTCTAGTGCTTCTTATGATTTACATGAAAAACTAAAAGTTTATCGTCGCAATCAAGTCCAAGAATATTTAGTATGGCGAGTTTATGACCGCCAATTTGATTGGTTTACCCTACAACAAGGTGAGTATATCCAACTTGAACAGAATACAGATGATATAGTTTGCTCTCAAGTTTTTCCAGGTTTATGGTTAGCAAAATCAGCATTATTAGCAGGAGATTTAGCTAAAGTATTAGCCGTTTTACAGCAGGGTTTATCGAGCCAAGAGCATCAAGATTTTGTTGAGAAATTGTCACAATTAACTACTAAAAGAAATACACAGACAGGTCACGATCATAAATCATCAATTTGATTTGGTAACGTCTAAGAGCGCGTTGGATGAAAGAAAGCTGAAAAAAATCCTGATAAGTTTCAGTGGGAATCGCTCGGGGGAAGTTTGCCAGTTATGGTTCAGTAGGGTGCGTTAGGCACTCCAGGGTTTGGTTTTCCTTTCCCAGGTTGATCAATTTGCCGTAACGCACCACAACCTCTCATTGGATAGGAGATGGTGCGTTAGCTGAATCAAAAATAAGCCTCTCGCCTACCCGGAACGGGAGGCGATGAGATGAATTTTTGGGCGGTGAGGAGTCCCACCTCTGAGCGACATCTGGTTTCAATCAGATGAGTGATG
>JASJCJ010000147.1 GCA_030066045.1 Calothrix sp. MO_167.B12 | reverse complement strand
ACTGGCTCAAGATAGGGAGATGGTTGACAATCCAGTTGTAGTAAGGGGAAAATCCGCACTTCTGAACATACCCGCAGTAGTTCATGGATGGAATTGAGATGAAATTCTAAGGAAAGTTTTTCTGAGTACAGAAAGAGTAAATGAGAACATACACATAAATCAAACTGATTGTCAGGAAAATCTAAACTCGGTAAAGCTTGAGGTAAGTAACGCCCTGCTGTTTTACCATTTTCATAGTCCTGTAAAAATAGTTCCATTACTGCTAGACGAAAACTACCTAGCTCATCAGCATTAGGAAATTTCTGCCAGTTGTAGAGATGGGAGTTTTGTTTTACTTGGGAAATCATTACATCATAAGTTTCCTGAATCCTTTGTTGAATTTCTTCGGTAGAGAATTGGTAAATTGGGTCTACAGAGACAACAGAATAACCCAATTTTGTCATCTGGGTATTGAAGCTAGCAGGACCATCTCCACATCCTAAAATTTTACAGTTCAAGTCTGTTGGTGACAGATTGAACATCAGTTTATATTCTTCTAAATTTCTACCCCAAGGCACTACTTGATTAAGTTTCATTGACTAAATCAGACTTTCTTAATTATGAATTACGAATTATGAATTATTAATTATCTCTGTTATCCAGTGCCGATATTTGGGCTGTTGACCCTGCATAATCCCTTGTAAATAATCGTACAGCTTGTTCGTGATGGGGCGATCGCTAGACAACAAGTAATTTTCTATACTGGCAACTGGGGTTATTTGGGCAGCAGTTCCACAGAGAAAAACTTCATCGGCAATAAATAACTCAGATTTATCCACGGGTCTTTCAATGACAGGAATCCCCAAATCACGGGCAAGGGTAAGTATACTATCGCGGGTGATGCCTTCTAAAATATCTTGGTCAATGCTAGGAGTAATTAATTGACTATTTCTCACCAAAAATAGATTCATGGCTGAGGCTTCACTCACTTTGCCTTGGGAGTTCATCAGGATCGCTTCATCAAATCCGCTAGCATGAGCTTCTGTTTTGGCTAAGGCTGAAGCAATATAGGCCGCACTACTTTTTCCTCGTAAGGGCTGACTTCGATCCTCCTGACGAAACCATGAACTGATTCGACAACGTACACCCTCATTTGTGGCTAAATAATCCCCCATTGGTAAACCATAAATTAATAAATCCTTTTCCACTTGATGCAGTCGAGGGGCAACTCCCAAGCCAGATGTGTAAATTAGTGGACGTAGATAAAAGGGCACATCGGGCTGATTGCGACGGACAAACTCAATCAGAGTAGATTGGAGAGCTTCTGGTGTAATGGAATATCCCAAGTATCTAGCACTATTACTTAAACGACGACAATGGGCATCTAAACGAAATAATAGAACTTGCTGAGGATTAAATGGCGATCGCAATCCCCTAATTCCTCCTAATACTGATGTACCATAATGCAATGCATGGGTAGCTATGGAAATTTGAGCTTCATCAAAGGGTAAAAATTTTCCTCTCAAGTAGGCATATGGCAAAAAAGCAGCTACTTCTTGGGAAACGGTGTGGCTCATTTCATTAACTCCCTTGCAAATTGTTCACTATGAACATAAAATATCACCACTGATTAGTGGTGTCAATTATGAGCGAACCCCAACAACAGGAAAATTTAATTAATTTGGGACTGACTCGCTATGAAGCATTAGTTTATTTAGCTTTGTTAGAACGGCAGGATTTTACACCATCCCAGGTGGCAACTCGTGCCCAAGTGCCTCGACAAAGGATTTATGATGTATTAGCATCTTTGTGCGATCGCGGTTTATGTGTGGAGCGTCATTCTGGGCGACAAAGGATGTTTCAAGCGGTAGAGCCAGCTAGTGGATTACCAACTTTACTAAGGGAGAAACAACGCCAATATGAAGTAGAATTGGCACGACAACAGCAACAAACTGATGAATTGGTAGCGGCTTTAACGCCAATTTATACTGCTGGTCATAATACCCAAGACCCCTTAGCATATATTGAAGTACTTTCAGAGCCAAATCGAATTAGCGACCGAGGCCATAAGTTAGCTGAATCTGCTCAAAAGAGTATTTGTGTTTTCTTTACCTACCCTTCCTTGCTGAGTTATGAGGAAGGATTAAAACTGGTAAAAAATCCCCTTAGTCGCGGTATTAGCTATCGCACAATTTATGAAGAGAATATGTGGCAAGATCCCAATAGTCGTGACTTCATTCGTCAGTGTCAAGAATGGGGACAGGAAGTTCGCTTTGTTCCAGAAGTACCTTTTAAAATGCAGCTGTTTGACGAACAGGTGACATTAATGTCATTACAAGATCCACTGGTAGGAACACCTAGTTTTACTGCTGTAAATATTACCCATCCCGGTTTAGCAAAAATGTTGCAAATTGCCTTTGAAGCCTTATGGCAACAGGGGAGATTACGGGTGGACGAAAAAATGTGTGGGAGAGGCAGGAAAAGTAAGTAATAAGTAATAAGTAATAAGTAATAAGTAATAAATATAGCTGTAGTCATTTTGATTAGGGCATTGAAATGGATATAAACAAGTGGAAGTCCCTTAGAGTGTACGTCCTAACTTCCTTGGCTACGGCTATAATAAGTAACCCTCTGATGTGACTCTGGGAAGAAAAAATAATAAAGGATGGACAAATACCCACCCTAAAAGTAATTTCTGTATTTTTGATGTGTGGAGCTATCATCAATAATTACGATCGCACGTCCAACTCCTGGCTAGTAATATGTTCCAATAACCCTCCACAGGCATCCATGAGTAAATCAATCACTTGGTTAAATCCCTCAGAACCACCGTAATAAGGATCGGGAACTTCCTTCAGAGTATACTGAGAGCAAAAATCACACATTAGCCGGACTTTATGTTCGTATTTTCCCGTAGAATCCAGATAGAGAATATTATGATAATTCTCCTGATCCATTGCCAGAATTAAATCAAATTCTTCAAAATCCGATCTTTGGAACTGGCGGGCTTGACCCCTGAGTTGAAATCCCAGCTTTTGCATGGCTGCTGCACTCATCCTTCGGTCGGGGGGACTGCCAATGTGATAGCTAGATGTACCAGCAGAATCACAGATAATGCCATCGCCCAACTCTGACTGTTCAATCAGATGATTCATGATATTTTCTGCCGATGGCGATCGACAGATGTTTCCTAGGCAGACAAATAACAGTTTGTAAGACATAAACAATCTCTATTATTTGTCATTGGTATTAATAGTTACTAATTACCAATGACAAATAACTAATTACTACAATCCAGGCAACTCCAAACCGCTAGTTAAGTCTTCCATCCGTTCCCGCATGGTAGCGGTGGATTTATTGTAAGCGTCTTTCATCGCTGCTGCGACTAAATCAGAAAGTACTTCTGCTCCTTCATTGAGAGCATCAGGGGAAATCTCAACCCGCTTAGGTTCTTGGTTTCCACTGACAATCACCTTAATTAGACCACCACCAGCTTCACCTTCAATTTCCATTTTCTCCAATTCTTCTTGGAGTTGCTTGGCGCCTTCTTGAACTTGCTGTGCCTTTTTAAAGGCTTCAGTCAATTCTCTCATTTTGCCTAAGCCGAAGCCAAATCCCTGTCCTTTTTCTGCCATAATTTTTTATCCGCGTGTACTTTCAATCACAAATCAAATTCAATTATAGATGGGGTCGGTCATTTGTCTGTTTTTACAAAGCTAATAGCTGTCATCTGATTTTAGATTTTAGATTTTGGACTGTGGATTGAAAGATACAAAATCAAAAATCCCTCATCAAGTTCCCCTGACTTTAGTGCTACCCAGAGCAACTGTCGTCGTCGCGGTGAGTTAGTGCTCCATCCCCTTTCCCCAACTTGAAGCAACTAACAAACCCTTTAGGGGTTCTCTGGTCAATCTAAAATCGTCTATTTAAAATCCAAAATTGTATGACCGCTAACAGCTTGGATGGTGAGTTTTAACCCATTGCTGGAAACTCTCCAATCATCTTTACCTCTGGCTCTAACCAAATTGACCACTGTTCTTGAACTTGGTGCTGAATATGTCTAATTAGACTAAAAATATCACCAGCACTAGCTCCACCACAGTTAACAATAAAATTAGCGTGACGCTGTGCTACCTGGGCATTACCAATTTGGAAACCCTTCAGACCTGTTTGTTCTATGAGCCAGCCCGCACCGTGGGGTTTGGGGTTGCGGAATACGCTACCACAACTGGGCTTATCGTATGGTTGGGTACTCAAACGGTGGCTTTTGTGCTCTTTGGTAATTGCCAACAATTGCTCTGGAGCCATTCCTGGCTGTAGTTGAAAGGTTGCTTGGGTAACTATGCTCGCGCCTCCTTGTAAATTGGAAGTTCTATATTTATAACCTAGTTCGGATGGAGTTAGGGTTTCTACGGTTCCATCTGGGGATAAAACTTGGGCACTAACTAAAATATCTGCAATACAACTACTATGTGCCCCTGCATTCATAACCACAGCACCACCAACGGTTCCTGGAATGCCTACAGCCCATTCTAATCCTACCCAGCCTAGTCCTGCTGCTTCCCATGCTAAACCAGGAATTGATTCCCCGGCAGCTACGGTTAATTGACCTGTTTCTGGGTCAAAGTTTCTGTGACGTAAATGACGAGTCACCACTACTAAACCTGGGATGCCGCGATCGCTCACTAATAAGTTAGATCCAGCCCCTAGAACTGTAATTGGTAATTTATATGTCTTTGCATATTCAATACTTGCCCTTAGGGATTCTAAGTTCCGGGGAGCAACATACCATTCCGCAGGACCACCGACCCGGTAGGACGTGTATCCTGATAGATATACCTGAGTTTTGATCGCGCAGTCTGTACCTGGTAAATAAATTTCTTTCTTTTTGTTTGAACTAGCCGTTGCCTGTGGATTAGATTTTATACCAGAAATTGAGCAGACACTTGCAGTTGCCTGGGAGATTGTCATCTTTAGAATCAGTTTAATTTTAACATTGTTTACCGTATGACTACGGTTATACCGTCAAACTATGGGGAACTTGCTAGACGGATAGTACGTAAATTAGGGGAACAAACTTGGATACAAAATCAGAAATTCTACCCCATCAGGGAAACCCAAGTTAACACAAGAATATTGACTTAGGATGTAGCTGTAGCCGGTTGACGAAGTGCGGCGATTACTTCCGGAATCACTTGATTTAAGTTCCCGGCTCCCAGGAATAGTACCAAGTCTCCAGGACGCAGTGTCTGTAGTAAGCAATCGCATACACTAGCTAAATTAGGTTGATAGCTTACCTGTGGATGTTGCTGACTAATTTCTGCTACCAATTGTTCGCCACTAATCAGTCCCAAATCAGTTTCCCCTGCACTGTAAATATCAGTGAGGATGACTGCATCCGCATGGGCAAAGGACTGAGCAAATTCGGCTAAAAAGGTAAGGGTGCGACTGTAGCGATGGGGTTGGAATACTGCAACTACCCTTTGCTCTGGTTGGGCTTGCAGCTTGGCTGCGGCAAGAGTTGCCTGAATTTCACTGGGATGATGGGCATAGTCATCGATGAAAGTAATCCCATTCACTTCACCCCGGAACTCAAAGCGTCGTTTTGCACCTACAAAGGTATCTAATCCCTTGACTATTTCCCCGAATTCCAAACCCAGGATACGACCAATAGCCACTGCTGCTAAGGCATTACTGAGATTATGATGACCGAGTAAGCGTAATTTCAATACCCCTAGGGCTTTTCCTTTCTCCCAGACTAATGCTGTGGTTCCCTGACTATGGTAATCAATATTAGTCACACTGTAATCAGCATCCATATTTTCATATAGACTGTAACTAATCGTTGGTTTTAAGCGATCGCGGACTGTGGCACAATCAATGCAACCGACTACAATTTCGCATTGTCGAGCAAATGTCTGGAAAATATCAACCACTTCTTCCAGATTCTCATAGTGATCGGGATGATCTAGCTCAATATTTGTAATTACACCAATTTTAGGACTATGTTTTACCAGAGAACCATCTGATTCATCTGCTTCCGCTACTAAATACTGACTTTTCCCAATTCTGGCATTACCCTGCCAAGCATTTACTTCACCACCAACAATAATGGTGGGATCGAGACCCGCTTGCAATAACATATATCCCACCAGGCTACTAGTGGTGGTTTTGCCGTGGGTTCCAGCTACAGCAATGCTGTTATAATCAGAAATCAGTGCTGCCAATACGTCAGAGCGATGATAAATAGGACACCCTAATTCCATCGCTGCTTTGTATTCCAAATTATTACTGTTAATAGCTGTAGAACAGACAACTTGTGGCATGATTGTCTGTTCTACATTAGGTATTTCTTCTTGTTTTTTTAAACCAACTCCATTTGCATTTATCTGGGGTTGAAAGCATTGAAGATTGCTGGCTTCTTGCCGCTCAAAAATATTAATCCCAATAGATTCTAAACGTTTTGTAATATGGTTAGGACGAAGATCCGAACCAGAGACTGGCAATTGACGGTGTGCCAACACATAAGCCAGTGCTGACATCCCAATACCACCAACACCAATAAAATGAAATGGTCTACCGCTAAAGTCTACAGAATTGCTCATTGATTATTCCTCAAACACCACACCACACCATCATCACAAATGACACGCGTATCATAACAGGCTTTTGTTTTTTATTGATACTGTCTCCCTACAATTTTCAGATTTGATAATGAGTTTAGTTCCCTATTATGTAGTTGCTTGTTCAAAATGATTTTACTGCCAGAGCGAGTTTTTTCTCTTCCTGAACCATTATTATGTTTATTCTGAAGATTTCTGCAAGTTCGGGACATAAATTATGAGTATTTTCAATTACATATTTTTAATTCAGTTACTATAAGCTGGCTACAGTGATTATTCCATATACAAATAAATGGCGATTGGATAAGATGTCTGGTTCCTGTTGCCAAATTTACTGGAATTGACTGATGTAGCCAATTTAACCCAATTCACCTGATGATAAATGGAGTGGCTCTAATTTTGGCATGAGTTCCCAAACCAGATCAAAAACTTACCATTGTTATCCCCAGGGGCGATCGATCGCACGCAATCTAGGTTGGGTATTTTTCCAGCCTTACCCCTTCCATACCGAACCAAACGGTCAATTGGCAAAAATTTACATCAAGCCTATGGCATACCTAAGTGCAAAGCACCAGCTGACCATAGCTTTGGGGAGGAAACCCTAGCAGACTTTGGTCTGCCCCATCGATAGAATCGAGGAGCAATATTCAGGAAAAATTTTTCCACCTCCACAAATAGAATTTGGGCATTTGATCTAGGCGAACAACTTCACTGTTGCCTGTTCCCTCTCCCGTTGGTGCAGTTGATACCGATTATTGTTTGGTCAAAATATAATTGCTTTCATGCTCCTTTATCATGTAATTGCAATTATTGCATACCTCCTTAGTCGTACTTTCGTCAAGTCTAATTCACCGCTTTGGTGGCAATCACAGATTGATTTGGGAACAGATTTGGAAAAGTACGGGTATTTACTACCTAATCTGAGTTTGGTATTAGGAGTTCGGTGTTAGGAATTAAAATTAAGAGCAAAAGATGAAGCATTTAGCAGCCTGCTGTTCGGTGTTACTTGTTCCCTGATGCGATATCAGCCAAAGCCCAGCGCTATAATAAGTACAAGCTTTAAAAAATCATTTCCCCATCAAAATTTTTGTTTTTTTTAACATCTAACACTTGATAGTTATAAATACTCCCCTATTTGCGATATGATTGGGTTCAATCAAGAATATTTATTTAGGCATAATAAGCAGAGGGCAAGACACTGTGGTTAGAGTTGCAATCAACGGTTTCGGGCGCATTGGACGTAACTTTATGCGCTGCTGGCTAAGCAGAGAGAATAGCAATTTAGATCTTGTTGCTATCAATGACACATCAGATCCAAAAACAAACGCTCTCCTACTCAAGTATGACTCCATGCTAGGGAAGTTAAAGGATGCTGACATTACAGCCGATGAAAACTCAATCACTGTTAACGGTAAAACTATTAAGTGTGTATCCGATCGCAATCCAGAAAACTTGCCCTGGAAAGAGTGGGATATTGACCTGATTATCGAATCCACAGGGGTTTTTACGACTGAAGAGGGGGCACTTAAGCACGTTAAGGCTGGTGCGAAAAAGGTACTAATCACTGCTCCTGGAAAAGGTGGCAATGTTGGTACTTTTGTAGTAGGTGTAAATCATCAGGATTACGATCCCAGCAAATACCAGGTTGTAAGTAATGCTAGCTGTACAACCAACTGTTTAGCTCCTGTTGCCAAGGTATTGCACGAAAAATTCGGCATTATCAAAGGTACTATGACTACCACCCACAGCTACACTGGGGACCAGCGTTTGTTAGATGCTTCTCACAGAGATCCTCGTCGCGCTCGTGCAGCAGCTATTAACATCGTACCGACTTCCACTGGTGCAGCGAAGGCAGTAGCATTAGTTCTACCAGATTTGAAGGGTAAACTAAATGGTGTAGCCTTGCGCGTACCCACTCCCAATGTTTCCATGGTGGATTTTGTGGTACAGACTGAAAAGTCTACTATTACTGAAGAGGTTAACCAAGCATTAAAAGATGCATCTGAAGGTGAACTCAAAGGTATTCTTGACTATTGCGATTTACCTTTAGTTTCATCAGATCACCAAGGTACTGATGCTTCTTCCATTGTTGATGCTAGCTTGACCCTAGTAATGGGTGGCGACATGGTGAAAGTTATGGCTTGGTATGACAATGAGTGGGGCTATAGCCAGCGAGTTGTTGACTTGGCAGAATTAGTAGCTGAAAAATGGTAATTAGTTAGGAGTTCGGAGTTCGGAGTTCGGAGTTCGGAGTTCGGAATTTGGAGTTCGGAGTTCGGAGTTCGGAGTTCGGAGTGAAGGGATGATGAGGTAATGTGTTTTGGCTCATATTCACTCCCCACACTCCCCACACTCCCCACACTCCCCACACTCCCCACACTCCCCAAACTCCCTCCTGACTTCTTCAATTGGAAGTCCCTAACTACTGAAATGTTTAAATCCTCGATTGAGAGTTAATACTTGATCGAGGTATTCTTGATCGGATTGATTAGTTGAGTGTAAAGCCTCCGGCTTATCTCTTGGGGTATGGCGCAATATTACTGTTGTTCCATCTGTAACTCTACCTATAATCGCAGCATCTCCATTTAATTTTTGGATTAGCTCACCGGCTAGTTTGGGTGGTAAGCACAACACCAGTTCAAAATCTTCACCACCATAAAGAACGTATTCCCAGATTGTCTCCTCACTCAACCAATGGTAAAAAGCTGGTGGTAAGGGGATATTTTGCTTTTCTATAACTGCACCCACACCACTTTGACCACAAATTTGTTGGACTGCATCTGCTAAACCATCACTGCTATCCATCCCCGCCACAGAAAATTGGGATTCAGCATCTAGAATTGACCAGAGATGGGGTAGGACATCTAATCTGGGCTGAGGACGCTGGTGAGAGCCGATTAAAGCCTGTTTTTCCGTAGGGGTAAGGTGATTACCTATTTCTGGATTGAGGAGCAGTTCTAAGCCCCCACGAGAGGCTCCATGAACTCCCGTAACAACGATCGCATCTCCTACCCTAGCGCGATCGCGGCGAATCACCCTTTGGGGGTATACTTGACCAAAGGCCGTAATAGCCAGAGAAATTACAGGCGATCGCACCACATCACCACCGACAATGGGGGTATGATACTGTTGTAAACAAGCCGTCATGCCCTGATATAAATTTTCTACCCAGCTGACATCCACATCTCCCGGTAGTCCCAAGCCGACGGTAATGCCCAAAGGGGAAGCACCCATAGCCGCCAAATCCGATAAATTAGCAGCCGCCGCCCGCCACCCTACGTCAAAAGGCTTGGTAGTGATATTACTGAAATGTACATTATCAACTAATACATCAGTTGTGACAACTAGCGAGCGATCGGGTATAGTGTTTAAAACCGCTGCATCATCTCCGATAATATCTGAAGGGCAGTATTTTTGAATTATTTTTAACAATTGATGTTCGCCAATATCCGCTACTTTCATGATTTTTTAGTTAGTAGCAAAAAGCACAATATATTAAATCGTAATAATGTTTGTCCTATCCCAATCCCTTGTAGGGGTACGGCATCCACAACATAACTAGATTGGCAACAATATAAAACACGCCGTGCCCTCACCGATAACATAGCCAGATTGGCAACAATATAAAACACGCCGTGCCCTCACCAACAACTGGATTGGCAACAAGATAAAACACCCCCTGCCCTCACCAACAAATGGATTGGCAAGTTGGGTTTCACTCCGTTCTACCCAACCTACACGATAATTTTCAAGTCTCTGCCCTTGCTTTCATCCCCCGATTCCGAAGACTCCACTGGGGGACTTCCTGCAAGGAGTTTGAAAACACGCCCTAGGACTGCTCATCTTACCCTTATTGAGAAAGTGCAATGCCGTTGGGTAAACGGTTTTTGGGCACGGCGACATTCAGATTATGGCATGGGGAAAAATCAGTTGATGCCGTGCCCCTACACCCCACACCCTCTTTCAAGCTATTTTCATAAATCACCTAAATTTCCAGGCGGGTTTTTGGACTATCTACGCAGTTTTAGGTTGTACAAGATTTTCCCCACCGTTAACCACCTTCGCTGACACAATTTTGTCACCAGCCTTGATTTTACCCAATACTTCCTTCCCTTCAGTCACATAGCCAAACACAGAGTAACGTCCATCTAAAATATTACGTCCAGCGGGAGTTAACTCCGAGTCAAACAGCAGGAAGAAAAATTGTGAAGAAGCATTATTAATATCCACTTCCGCACGAGCCATAGCCACCGCACCGTAAGCAGAGAAAGGTAATCTGGGCAACTCTGTATAAAGTCCAGCTTGTTCAAAAGTAATACCATAGAGGGGTTCCTTATCCCCTTCCACCAAAATTTCTAAAGGAATAGAACGGTATTTCTTGGTTTTAGGATCTACAAATCCAAATTCCTTCCCTGGAGGATCTCCTGTTTGTACCACATAGGATTCTTCTGCCCGGGTAAATTCCAAACCATCATAGAAACCCCGTTTTACCAAATCCACAAAATTACCAGCAGTAATGGGGGCACTATAGCCATCTACTATCATGGTCATATTACCCTTATTGGTTTGTAGCTCAATAGTGGCCCGTCCTTTAAGTTGGGCTAAATTGCTATACTTTTCTGGTACTTCAAAGGGGAATTTATCCACCATTAACTGTTCCAGCTCGCCTACAACATTGAGTAGTTGGGAGCGTTGCTGTAACACTTTCTGTTTATCCCTAGTAGAGACAACATCTTGTAAGCCACTCACTCCGTCTTTCAACTTAGCAATTAAAGTCTCTGCTTGAGCTTGGCGTTCAGTGGGTACACCTTCTAAAATCTTCGCTGGCTTATCTAGTATGCGTAATGCTTTGCTCACATCCTTAGACACAGCACTCCAACGGCGATTAGCTCGCATTTGGTTAGATATATCTTCTAAATCGCCTTGTAAATCTCGTACAGGCTGGTTGTCAATGGGTAGGGCATAACGCAACAACGCCTTACCATCAGTGATAGCATTACCAGCAGGAAGTCCAGCATAACTTGGGGGAGTCCACCCAACCGTACCTGTAGCTAAAAATAGTATTACCAGCAGTAGTGAAATTACGCTGTTGTGTAAACAGGATTTAAATAACTTGAACATGGGATAGCTCAAATGCAGCATCAATTTTTTGTCTGGGCGAACCCATCAATCATCTTCCCACAGTAACGCTGCGCGTAATTCAAAATTCAAAATTCAAAATTCAAAATTGCTATTACTCTCTGCGACTCTGCGCCTCTGCGTGAGACAAATTCAAAATTTCCCTCACAATGCCTAATTTCTCGTAAATAGTTATCTCTTATATCCTATCTGCTTAAATAAGCTTAGTAAAACTCGCGCAAAGACGCAAAGACGCAAAGGTTATAAGGTTATTTTATTATGGGCTTACTTCCGGACTTGATATGAAATGTTTAAGTAGATGGGAACCTCTTTCTCTGCGCTCTCTGCGCCTCTGCGGTTCAATAACCCCTCAAAATGAAACCCACCACTAAATTTAACCTGAGTTCGGTGTTAGGAGTTAAAATTACAAAACTGGTAACTGAAATACGACCCTAACCATCTGACATTTTTTTACGCATTGCTGCAAGATTTTCTCGCAAACTTACAGTATTAGGATGATTAGTACCCCAAAGTCGTTCGCAAATCTCCAAAGCTTTTTGGCAAGGAGATTCAGCTTCGCTATATTTTCCTTGATAATCGTAGATTAATGCTAGATTGCGGAGACTTTCTGCCATTCTATAATGTTCTTCTCCAAGTAGATGTTTTCTCATTTCTAAAGCTTGTAGACAAAGTAATTCAGCTTCATCATATCTTTCTTGGAATTTATAAATTGTTGCCAAATTATTGAGGCTGATTGCAACAGAAGGATGTTCTTCTCCCAACAAGCGTTTTTTTATATTTAAAGCTTGTAAGTACAGTGCTTCAGCTTCACTGTATCTTTTTTGATATTCATAAAGTAATGCCAGATTGTTGAGGCTGATTGCAACAGAAGGATGTTCTTCTCCCAACAAGCGTTTTTTTATATCTAAAGATTTCAAATATAGTGGTTCGGCTTCACTATACCGTTTTTGTTTACGGTAGAGTTCTGCTAGATTGTTGAAGCTGATTGCAACATCAGAATGATCTTCTCCCAACAGGCGTTTTCTCATTTCTAAAGCTTGTAGGTAAAGTGCTTCAGCTTCATCGTACCTTCCTTGAGATTTATCGATAGATGCCAAATTGTTGAGGCTGGTTGCGACATCAGGATGTTCTTCACCCAACAGCCGTTTTTGCATTTGAAAAGCTTGTTGGAAAAGAGGCTCCGCTTCACTGTACTTTCCTTGGGATTGGTAGAGATATGCCAGATTGTTGAGGCTGGTTGCGACATCAGGATGTTCTTCACCCAAAAGACGTTTTGTCATTTGCAAAGCTTGTTGTAAAAGAGGCTCCGCTTCACTGTACCTTCCTTGGAATTTGTAGAGATATGCCAGATTGTTGAGGCTGGTTGCTAAATCTACTTCCAAACCCAGTTCTGTTTGTAATGCAACTGCTTTTTGATAATATTCAATGGCTAACTCTTGCTCTTGCTGATAATCCTGAGCCTCTCCCCTATCCAATCTTTTTTTATAAATATCTGCCAGCCTAGAATATAAGGTAGCTAAATTAGCATCTTTGACTCCCCGTTGCTGTTCCGTCTGCCTAATTAATTCCTGCAAATCTTGAACCGGCAAAAAATAGTCATTATCTTCATTCTTACTAACTAAACCCTCTTTTTCCAAAGCAAACTGTATCGGTTCAATATCCTTACTAGAAACAGTATTTTTCTTATGGGATACAAACCGAAATACCCCCTCACGCCAACCCCAAAAATCTGGAGACTTCTGAGTCAAATCCACCAAAATTTGATTAGTCACCCAGAGAATAATTGCATAGGGAAACTCCCGTAAACCTTCCCTTGTCCACTGCAAATAACCAAAAAATTTATCCTGCTCTGACTTCTCCTCTCCTAACTTTAAAAAATAAAGTTGTTCCGTACCCATCACAGTAATCACCGCAGGTTGATGTTGACGGAGATATTCTTCTTGTTCTACTAATTGATTAATAGCTGCTTTTAAACTTGGTTCTCCCTTCGCCAACTTTACCCGATAAGTATGGAAACGGGGTTGCAATTCTGCTTCATATCTGTCAATAATACTATCTCTAAAACTCAAATCATCACAAACCGCAATAATAATTTCTAATTTACCTACCTTCCCTTCAATGGTAACAATCAAATCATCATAAGCATCTTGGTTGGTATCTTCTTCTATAAGAGGAACATTATCTACCTCACCATCTTCCATTTAGGAAACTCCAAAAAATAAATTATCCCACAAGAATTGTTGATAGTTGTTAGTTATTAGTTATTAGTTGTCAGTTATTTTATCTCCCCTGCTCCCTGATTTCACTCCCTCACTCTTTCACTCTTTCACTCCCTCACTCCCTGCTCCCCTGCATTCAGAGAAATTGTCTCTATATCAACACCTGTTCTCTTAACAATTCCACCACAATAGGGTGAATATCATACCAGTTTTGACGATTGCGATATTCCAACACAGACAACCCATGTAACAAACCCAAAAATTCTGGGTCTTTGGGGTCTTCCGGCATAAAATTATTATAAACAGTTTGCAATATCTCATAATCAACCTTGCCCAAAGGAACGGCAAAGTCATTGCGGATATTATTAATTGCTTTATCTAATACATCATCATTAATTGCCACATCTTTCTCTGGATGCCGCCGAATCAAACGCAAACAAATCCGACAACATTCATTAGCAATACGAATTAATTCCCGCAGCACACCACCACTATATATAACTATTGTTTCCGCAGATTTTCTACAGAGAATCTCATCAGGAATCCGCTTTTGTAATATTTCACATAAAACATTCATACTTCCTGCACGGGGTTGAGCATCAGCTCGACGATTTTCCCCTTTAGCAAATATTTTCACCACCGGCATAACCACAATTTGGTCATTAGTTTCCGTCTCAATCAAAGGTCGGAGAAACTTATCCCTTAATACCGCAATGGGAATAGTATAAATAATCCGAAAATTAGGTAAACAAAGGGCTTTAATATTATCCCGATAAATATCATTTACCCTACCTAAATCTAACTTATCTAAATCATCAATAATCACCAACACATCTTGTTTAACCGCCACTTGAATTAAAGCAGCAATTTCATTAATTCTTGCCACCAAATCAGATATTTTGCGCTCAAACTCCTGCTTGAGCTCATAACGAATGGTGGAATCAATTTTTAACTTAGTAGTAATTAATTTAAAAAAGTTAAATCCCGTAGAAGCTTCCCCTTGTAAATTAGTTTCTTCCGTGCGAGTGCGAGTAGCAAACCACTTATATAAAGCATCCTTCGCGGATTGGGGAATTTCCACCCGTCGCCCTTCCGCCTCCCACATTAAATTAACCGCGATCGCAAATAGAATATTAATGTGGTTCACATCGGACATTTCAATGGTATCAGAAATAGAAAACGAAACCACAAAATAGCGATCGCCTAATTGTCTGCGAAACTCTGCCAATAAGGTAGACTTCCCACACCCCCTATGTCCCGTAAAGATAATCTTGCCATCACTAGAGGGGCTATCTTCCACCAATTGCTCCAATTCTTCCATCGTTTCTTCCCCATACTTCACTCGAAACCGATCCAAAGCTTTCTGTTCTATCAGTGGTTGTAGTTCCAGGTTTCTGTAAGCTGACCGAAATGATTCTAGTAACTCTTGGGACATTTGATAGCACAATGGATAATTTGTCAATCAAATCCACTCTACCATCACTTGAATCAGGCAGTTTTGCTAGGAGACAAGGGGATGTGGGGAGGGAAGGAGGGAAGGAGTGAAGGAGTGAAGGTGTAGGGGCGCAAGGCTTGCGCCCTGGAGGGAAGAAGACAAATTTTTCTTTACTACTTATAGCTATAGCCAGGTAAGTTAGGACATAGATTCCAAGATTCTCCACTTGCTAATACCCATTTCAATGTCCTAATCAAAATGGCTACAGCCATATTACTTAACCTCAGTTCGGGTTAACTCATAATCCCAAATGTCCACCTAGGAATTAATTCCTAGGCTCAAAGACAAAGCCTGATAAATCAGACTGGGTAGGCTTTGCAGCGCGTTTTAACGTGCTTGGTTTATTAGCCTTGAAATTTATTTCAAGGCGGGAATGTGGGCTGGGCGAGATTACTGCTTATCCCGAACTCAGGTTACTTATTACTTATTACTTATTACTTAATTATCCCCCTTGCTTTCCAGTCAGGAGCAATCTCCCCAATCCTCTGGTATCAAAATCCACTTAAAATGGAAATGTCCTTAATGATGAAAACTACCCCCCAGAGGTACCTTCATTTTTCCGGAATTATACAAACTGACGTTGTTGTTTGTTCCTATAAAGTCGAAAAATTATAGAGGGAAAAGTATGGATAATGACACAAAAGGTCTTTTCGTTAGAAAAGAAATTAGTCAGCTCAGTGCAGAGGAGCTACAAAAATTACGCACTGCATATGCCTTATTACAACAAGAAGTGGGAGAAGGCGGATATCAACAAATAGCAGGGTTACACGGTTTGCCACTTCCCTCCTATTGCCCACACAATGACCCGAGTTTTTTACCTTGGCATCGTGCTTACCTGGTGCGTTTTGAACAGGCGTTGCAAAGACATGTGCCTGATGTCACTTTACCTTACTGGGATTGGATTTCTCAGGAGTCACAGACAAAAGGATTACCTGATGCTGTAGTTGAGAGTACTTATGTTAATTCAGAAGGGGTAGAAGTACCTAACCCTCTTTACAGCGCCCAACTACCTATTGGCGGACAAACCACTCGTCGTCGTATTCCTATTTCAAGTCGTAGGTTGTCCGAGTTGGAGAACCCAGTGGCGGTTGCCATGCAAGAAACCAACTTTATTGGTTTTTCCGAGCGTCTTGAAAATCCCCATAATTTTGTGCATGTTTGGGTTGGCGGTTCAATGAGTAGCGTCCCATATGCTGCTTTTGACCCCATCTTTTGGATGCACCACGCCTATGTTGACCGTCAATGGTATATTTGGCAACAAAACAATCCAGAAGTTCCAGTTCCAGATGATATAGCTGAGGAGATTTATGACGAACTGGATATGTCAGCAAATGACATTCTCGATATAAATAATCTTCCATACCAATATGATGAATCTCCAGAACCAGCCGTGGGGTCAAGACGAGTAATTACACCTTTTGGGTTGGCAAAGTTTCGAGCAGTGGAATCCATGCAACCAAGAGTTGAACTAATAATTCATAACCTCTCAATGACCTCTGAATCTTTCGAGTTGCGAATATTCCTCAACGATCCCCAAGCCAATCATACATCTCCAATATATGGGAATCCCCACTTTACTGGCTCTGTCTTCTTATTTGGTATGGGTGAAATCATGCATTCTATGGAGATGGATCACGGGATGGATCACGGGATGCATCACCCTGGAGGCAAAGTAACCTTTGACAGGGCAGTGGATATCACCAATGCTCTCAATCTCAGTGCCAGCAAAGATGGAAATTTTGACATCAAAATGCTCATACTAGATGTTGATGGCCAACCAGTAGAAAACCCACCATTTGAAATGCCTAGTGTTTCTCTCAAACGCCATCCATGAGGAAATAAGTAATAAGTAATAAGTAATAAGTAATAAGTAATACAGCGATTTTCAGGTAAATAGACCACACCGTAGGGGTTTAGCACTGCTAAACCCCTACATGAAGATGTGGTTCAAATAGATGAAAACTGCTGTAAGTAGATATAAACCCACATTCCACCTAAAGACACCCCTCTCTTTAATAAGGAGAGGGGCTGGGGGTGAGGTAAGCGTCTTACATTTAATTACGTCTACCTACTTATCCCCGACTTCTATCCTAGGAATCCCTAGGATGTGGGGATACTTATTCAGAAGTCGGGGAAATTTTACATCACCTGACGAACTAATGTCAGCAAGCCATACTGAATGGGCTACTCCCTTCCCGCTATAAAATTACCGAAAAATTGTAGGCTGGGGAGCCACTCTGTTGCGGAGGTTCCCTCCGTTGTAGTCAGTGGCGTTTGAGGGACGAAACCCAGCATATCGTTGGGTTTGGTTTCGTTCAACCCAACCTACGTTATAGG
>JASJCJ010000146.1 GCA_030066045.1 Calothrix sp. MO_167.B12 | reverse complement strand
AGACAAATCTAGACATATGTCATTTTGGTGTTTACTTCTTGCTTCGACTGGGGTAGTCGGCTACTTCCCATCCACAAGCTGAAACTGTCTAACTGACAGCCGATGATAAATTAATTGCGACCTTGGAAAATAGCTGGTGACAAAATCCGGGTGAGTGCAGTTTAATCTACTGTTGTAGAAAGAAACTCCCAATCTCTCAAAACTTCCAGGGATGCGATCGCTTTTATCCCTCAACCATATCGGTTATCTAGGAAATATCACTAGACAATCGCCATAAATCGCCATAAATATTTATTTAGTATCTGACGAGTGTCACTTAATTCGTATCCCTTCCCCTAGTACAGCATGGCAGAAATAACTATCCAGTTAAAAAGGGCTAAAAAGCTGATGCAGTAATCTTTATTTCCTTCTACCTTCAGCTCTCGCTACCTTCTGCCTTCTTGCATTAGTTCCATCTCTTGTTATGGGAAGTTTCTTGACTTAAAAATATGCAGCAAATAATTATGTCTACCAGCTACAACCTTAATTTGTAGTTACAGATTTATTTGAGTATTCTTGTGACCCTAGCATCCAGTTCTGTAGCTTGGGGGTGTTCGGTTCTAGCCTGATTAACAGCCATACCGTCAGCTTTCTCTATAGACTCTGCGTTTATTTCGTACCTTGTTGTGCCTCGCTCAAAGTGATTACTCATGGGATTGTCGAATTCGACAATATCTACAAATACCTCGTATGTATGAAACATTTTGGCACCTCCTCGTGCATGATGCAGACGATGGGAATAGTATCTAGTATATGAACTTGGAGAGGTGCCAATCTCTAAATGCATACAATTCTTTATTGAACTTGAAATTTCCTCATTTTTTGCTAAAAACAGTCAACAAAACTGGACCTAATAAACTGTAATGAGCCAGGCATTGTAGATGAGCAGAATTACCTAATTGTTGTCGAGATTCTGGACTATAAAGTCTAATAGAAGTAGAGTTTGATGTTTTTTGTAAAATCTGCAAATAAGGTTCTACATATTTGAGACAGGTAATATCTACTAAATAGAAATGTCCATTTTGTTTCAATACCCGTGCAACTTCCCCCATGACTTGTTCGGGTTCCAGATAGTGTAAGAAACTAATGGTACTGAAAACAGCATCAAACTGAGCCTCAGCAAATGGCAGGGAATCAGCCTGACCCTGGATGTAAATTAGTCGAGGATGATGACAATTTTTATTCCGAGCTATATGCAGCATCTGTGGGGATAAATCTAATCCTGTACCACGCAAATCTGGAAACTGGGCGGCGAGGCGATTCAATAAACGCCCAGTACCACAGCCCATATCCAATACATTAGACTTTGGCGGTAAATTCACATACTCTAACAGCCGTTGGTGGATGGCTTGGTAAATCACTGAGGGAAAAACCCAATCGTAACTGGGCGCCCAACGATCAAAAAGTTTCTGCTTGTTCTTGACAAAGTTGTTAGTCATTATCAATTTTAGATTTTAGATTTTGGATTACTCTGCTTAGGTACTTTACCTCCACTCCGGGCGGGGAAACCCTGGGCGAGGAAACCCTGGGCGGGAAAACCCTGGGCGGGAAAACCCCGGGCGGGGAAACCCCGCCCCTACTCCATCACTCCTACTCTACGAGAAGCCACTTCGTGTCTACACTCCTTCACTCCTTCACTCCTTCACTCCTTCACTCCTACTCTACGAGAAGCCACTTCGTGTCTACACTCCTTCCCTCCTTCACTCCTTCACTCCTTCACTCCCTCCCTCCTTCCGGGCGGGGAAACCCCGGCCCTACTCCCTCACTCCTTTTTAACAATTTCTTCTTGCTTTTAGTCTTAATTTAGGATTATAATATAACTAACGTTCGATATAAAATCATGCCAAAAATTGTCGATCGCGAACAATATCGCAAGGAGTTATTGTGGAAGTGCTTTGATTTATTTGCCCAGAAAGGCTATTCTGCGATCGCTATGCGGGAGATAGCCAAGGGCATAGGGGTTTCCACGGGGACTCTGTATCATTATTTTCCTAGTAAGGAAGCTTTATTTTTGCAATTAGTGGAGGAGCAGACACAGGAGGATATTCTTTCCTTTCTAGCTGAGGCTGGTAGCCCGGAAACATTACCAGAGAAAGTCAAAGCTTTAATGGATTTTGTTGCTAAGTACGAAGAATACTTTATCAAGCAACTTTTACTCTGGTTTGATTTCTATCAGCAGCAAGAACGAACTGAGTTATTAAACAATCAAACCCTGAAAAAAGCTTGGGAACAAAGCAAACAGTTACTCTCACACTACTTGCAAATTGAGGATGAAGTTACTACTATTTTTGTGTGTAATATGCTACATGGCTTCATCGTTGGGCGGATGTTTGAGGGAGAAACCGTTTCTTATGGTGAACAGAGGGAGTTGTTAACCAAGATGTTGATGAGCTTGGGTGAGGGAGTGAAGGAGGGAAGGAGTGAGGGAGTGAGGGAGTGAGGGAGTGAGGGAGTGAGGGAGTGATGGAGTGATGGAGTAGGGGCGGGGTTTCCCCGCCCAGGGTTTCCCCGCCCGGAATGAAGGTGAAGTGTCCTAAGCAGAGTAATCCAAAATCTAAAATCTAAAATCCAAAATTGAAATGACTGTGCAATTATTTTCTAAACCTATTAATCCCTGGCTGTTGGGCTTGATGGTGACTGCTGTGGGAGTCACGGGGGTAATCGCTGTTTATGGAGTCTCCCAATATGGTTTACTGACTCAATCTCCATCCACATCCGTCGCCAGCTTACCAGCAGTACAAAAAGTAACTGCCCTTGGTAGATTAGAGCCAGCAGGGGAAGTTATTAGCCTCTCCGCACCTCTGGCTTTGGATGGCGATCGCATTGCCAAATTATTAGTGCAAGAAGGTGATAAAATAAAAACTGGGCAAATAGTAGCAATTTTAGATTCTCACCAACGTCTCCAAGATGCTTTAGCACAGGCAAAAGAACAGGTGAGGATGGCCCAAGCTAAACTAAGCCAGGTAAAGGCTGGAGCAAAATTGGGGACAATTCAAGCACAACAAGCAACCATTGCCCGTCTAGCGGTGGAAAAAACTACGGAGATAGAAGCACAAAAAGCTGCGATCGCTCGTTTGCAAGTTGAACAAAATACGGAAATTGCCGCCCAAACAGCTAATATAGGGCGTTTACAAGCAGAATTGGGCAATGCCAATATAGAATATCAACGCCATGAAAGATTGTTTGGTCAAGGAGCTATCTCTGCATCTCTGCGGGACAGCAAGCGCTTGGCTTTTCAAACGGCAGCACAACAAGTTCAGTCAGCCCAAGCCAATCTCAAGCGCATCCAATCGTCTAAACAACAACAAATTGCTCAAGCCAAAGCCAACCTGAAGCGCATCCAGTCATCGGGAACTGAACAACTGAATGTGGCAAAAGCTACTCTTAATCAAATTGCTGAAGTCCGTCCTGTGGATGTGCAAGCGGCGCAAACTGAGGTAGATAATGCCATTGCCAGGGTGAAACAAGCTAAAACGAATTTAGAACAAGCTTACATCCGCGCACCAATCCCAGGACAAATCATCAAAATTCACTCCCGAGCAGGGGAAAAAATCGCCGATGGGGGTATTGCTGATATTGGACAAACTCAACAAATGGTTGTGGTGGCGGAGGTTTATCAAACTGACATTGGTAAGGTGAAGCTAGGACAACAAGCAGTAATTACAGGTCAAGCTTTCTCCGGAGAAATACGGGGTAAAGTACAAAAAATTGGTTTACAAATTAACCGGCAAAATGTGTTCAGCAACCAACCGGGAGAAAACTTAGATCAGCGGGTAATTGAGGTCAAAATCGCCATTAACCCAGAAGATTCTCCACGAGTGGCTGGTTTTACTAACCTGCAAGTACAAACTGCGATTGCGTTGTAATTTTTGCTTCTTCTTTTTTATAACGAATGTCTGATATAAAAGGAGTTTTACCAATGGTTTCAGGGATCTATTTACTACTTTGCATTCTCGGCTTTGCCCTACCATATTCCCAATTTGTTCCTTTCCTGTGGGAACATGGTTTAAACCTGCAATTGTTTGTGGAGCAGCTATTTGTTAACCATATTTCCGCCTTCTTTGCTATGGATGTAGCTGTTTCTTCCTTGGTTTTGTGGGCATTTGTATTTTGGGAAGGAACCCGCCTGAAAATGGGATTTCTCTGGGTGTATGTGGTTAGCAATCTTTTGGTTGGCGTTTCCTTTGCACTACCCTTATTTCTCTTCATGCGACAGCGTCAATTAGAGTTGGATTAATTTATAACGAACATTCGATTAATTTTATGCCAGGAGTGCCAAAATGCTTCGCAAATTCTTTCGTCGAACCCCCTTAGCATGGTTGCAATTAAATAAGGAAAAAATGCGGTTAGTGGTGGCGTTAGCGGGAATTGCCTTTGCTGATATGTTGATGTTTGTGCAGTTGGGACTTTTAGATTCATTATTTGATAGTGCTACCCAAGCTCACCAAAACTTGCAAGCAGATTTAGTCTTAATTAATCCCAAATTTCAAACCCTGTTCTATGTGAAAAGCTTTCCCAGGGAGAGGTTACATCAGACTTCGGCATATGAGGGTGTTAAATCTGTGCGTCCTCTGTATATAGATATTGCTCAGTGGCGTAATCCCAAAAGCCGCCTGAGTCGGGGAATTTTGGTGTGGGGAATCGATCCAGCGAATCCACCATTTGATTTACCAGAAGTTAATCAAAAGCTGGATGAATTGAAGCTACTCAATAGAGTAATTTTTGACCGTGCATCTCGTCCAGAATACGGAGAAATACCCCAGTTATTCAAGCAACAGGGAATGGTGGAAGCTGAGGTAAATAGGCAAAATATCCGCACAGTAGGTTTGTTTACATTGGGAGCTTCCTTTGGTGCAGATGGCAACATTATTACCAGTGATTCTACGTTTTTAACCATATTTCCCAATCGCCAACCGAATCAGATAGAAGTCGGTTTGATTAAGCTCCAACCCGATGCTAACGTAGAAGCAGTGCGATCGCAATTGCAAGCCAACTTACCCAATGACGTGAAAGTATTGACTCCCAAGGAATTTGCCCAAATTGAAACTGATTACTGGGGCAATCAAGGCATCGGATTTATCTTTGGTTTGGGGGTAGCAGTGGGATTTATTGTCGGTATTGTAATTGTGTATCAGATTTTGTATGCCGACGTGTCCGAGCACCTGCCAGAATACGCCACCCTCAAAGCCATGGGATATAGCGATCGCTATTTAATGATGATGCTGATGCAAGAAAGTCTTTTATTAGCAGCGTTAGGGTTTATACCTGGTGTAGCCCTATCCATAGGATTATATCAGATTACCTATGCAGCAACATTATTACCCATTGCCATGAAACTGAATCGGGCAATGTTCGTATTGTTTTTAACCATTACCATGTGTAGTATTTCGGGAGCGATCGCCATGCGGAAACTCCGTAGGGCTGACCCCGCGGATATGTTTTAGGAGCGATGAGGTGATGGGGTGATGGGGTGATGGGGTGATGGGGTGATGGGGTGATGGGGTGATGGGGTGATGGGGTGATAAGAAATTTGGCGTTGCTGAATAATGGGATGAAATTGAAGGTATGGAAATTCTCAACTCCTTATTTTCTCTGCGCCTCTGCGCCTCTGCGTGAGATAAATTCATACCTGGATTCAGCAAAGCCAGAAATTTTAATTACCAAATAAAATCTAAAATTCCTATGAACACAGTTATATCTATCAAAAATCTCAACCACTGCTTTGGTACAGGGCAACTGCGTAAACAAGTTTTATTTGACATTAACTTAGAGATTAACGCAGGAGAAATTGTCATTTTAACTGGTCCCTCCGGCTCAGGGAAAACGACCCTATTAACTCTCATGGGTGGTTTGCGTTCTGCTCAGTCAGGGAGCTTACGGATTTTAGACCAAGAAATGTGCGGTGCCAATAAGCGGCAATTAACAGAGATTCGTAAACAAATTGGCTATATTTTCCAAGCCCATAACCTAATGGCATTTTTAACAGCCAAGCAAAATGTACGTATGTCCCTAGAATTACATGACCAGATGTTAGCAGGGGATTTGGATGGTAAAGCTACCGCTATTTTAGAACAAGTTGGTTTGGGCGATCGCGTCGATTATTATCCAGAAAAGCTTTCCGGGGGACAAAGACAAAGGGTAGCAATTGCTCGGGCTTTGGTGAGTCATCCCAAAATTGTCTTAGCAGACGAACCCACCGCCGCACTGGATAAAAAATCGGGCAGGTATGTGGTGGAGTTAATGTACAAACTGGCAAAAGAGCAAGGTTGTACCATCTTATTAGTTACCCATGATAACCGGATCTTAGATATAGGCGATCGCATTATTTATATGGAAGATGGTTGTCTTAAATCTCCGGTAGCAGCAATGAATTAGCCACAGTCCATTAGGAACTAATACCAATTCTGTATAAAGATGCGCCAAATTCAAGAATTTATTAACCACAAAGGCGCAAAGCACACGAAGAAAGAAGGAAAGAGGAGAGTCAGGAATTTAGCGCAGCCTCACAAAGAAATGGTATAACAACTTGTACCAATCTCGTTTAGCCCAATAATATCAAATCCGCTTATTTACTTACCATATTGTCGTCACCTCAGCCCGTCCTCCAGACACCCCTCTCCTTAATAAGGAGAGGGGAAGGGGGTGAGGTTTTTGGATAACTAATCATCCGGATTTCATATAACCCACCTGGAAAGGGAGCATCCCAATTTCTCAAAAATATGCCGTAGTGGGAGCATCTTGCTCCCTTGATATATACTCCCAACAGCAAGTGGGTTTTTGTTGGATTTCGTATCTCAACCTAACCTACAATAATTAATCCGTTGAGAGTATACAAAGCGGGCAAGATGCCCGCACTACAAATTGAAACATTTAACCTAATTGAGAATGATGCAAGTTATGATTTAGGAACCTACTCGCTTCTGTAACCTCTTCACCAACTTCCGCGAAAACACGAGATTCTGATCCCTCAGCCGTTCCCGAATCTGGAGTGCCTGCTGCGCCAACTCCAGCGCCTCACTATAGCTCCCCTCCGCCTCCAGCACCTCCGCTAGCCCTTCTTGGGCATCAGCCACTAGGTTGTGCCGTCCCATCTCCTGCGCCAGGGTAAGTTCTCGCTCGTACCAAGAGCGGGCTTCTTGGGGGCGCTCGCGATTGAGGGCGAGTAGACCCAGGTTGCCGCAGAGCACACACTGAAATTCTTTATTTCTTGTCTTTTCGGCGATCGCCAATGCCTGCTGATAGTAAGTCTCGGCGCGATCGTACTGCTGCTGCTTACGGGCAACCCCTCCCAGATGCTTGAGGTCTATTGCTACATCATCTTCATTACCCAGCTCCAGATCTATCGCCAAGACTTCTTGATACCGCCGTTCTGCCTCTGCCCAGTCCCGGCGTTGACCGGCAATCAGTCCCTGCATCCGAGCTGCTACAGCGCGATCACGACGGCTGCCTCCCCGTTTCATTGCTGCCGTCATCCGATCCACCCAGGTTGCTGCCCGGTCTGTCTCTGCACGATTGTAGTAAATCCAGGCAACATGAGAAGCACCCCACCCAGCATCACTCCATTTGCCCAGTGCCTGCCCTGCTTGGTATCGCCACTCCCCTAAGCAAACCCTCTCATCCCAGTAGCCGCGAAAGAAGAGAAATTGACTCAGTGCGTTTGCCAAATCAATCAGCATCTGTGCTGTCTCCCGATCTTTGAGAGAACCGGGGATACCGGACAGTTCCCGCAGGGTGTTGGCGATGCCCTCCAGGTTTTGCCACTCCGCCTCCAGCTTGTCGTAGGTTTTGTAGTTGTTAGAGTTACCGCCATATTTTTGGGCATAGTCCACCCAGTAGCGTAGAGCTTTGCGCTGGGCACTGGCATCTAGTTGAGTGGCACTGGTTGGGGTTGCTATTCCTGCTGAGGTTCCCCCCAATGCCACTGTCACATAGTTGCGGGTGAGGGGATGCAAGCCATAGCGCTCTCCCTCCAGGTCATTCACCAAGGACAAAGTAACCAGTCGGTCTAGTCCACTGCGGATTTCTGTGGGGGACAATCCCGTCACATCCCCCAGTGCTGCCACCGTGGCTGGTGTAAAAAACACCACAAACACTGACAGCAGAGTACGATCTGTGGCAGCCAAGTCCCGCACCGCATCAGCAAACAAAAAGCCATATAAATCACTAGAAAATGCCGCATTCCGCAACAGCTTCAGAGCCGTATTGAAGCTATAACCCTTTTGGGCAATCAATCCCAGGGTCCAATCCAGTGCTAAGGGGTTCCCTCCGGCGACATTGTAGAGTGCCTGCTGCCCTTTTACCCCCGCCTGCTGGAGTGCCCGCTCTACCCTGAACTGCCGTTGCCCCACCTGTCTCATCATATCAGCAACTTCCTCCCATGAGAGTTGATCCAAGCGAATAGTCAGGGCACTTTCCCCGGTGCGACGGCGACTAGTGATCATGGCTTTGTTGGGTGTGGGTAGCTTGCGGAGAAATTCGGCAATTTGGTTGCGTTCTTCTGTCGTCAGGGTTTCCAGATTGTCCCAAATCAGTAGTACCCGTCGTCCTCGCAGGGCATCCAACAAAGCGCGACGACGTTCCTTAGCATCGCTCATCCGCACAATCTCATCTTGCCCCAGAATACGGGCAAATTCCCGACAAAAGGCATCCAGGGAGGAAAGAGCTAGGGTTTCCTGTCGCACCCCCTCTGGGGAAAGCCAGGTAGTCTTAGCAGAAGCAAACAGATAGGCATCAAACATTGCCTGCTCACGGGCAAGATACGCCACTTCTAACGCCAATGTAGTTTTGCCCATACCACCAATACCATCAATGGCAACCCCCCAACCCCGTTCTTCCGGTGCTAGTGCCTCCAGACATTGCTCAATCTCCCTCTTACGCCCAACAAATACACTACTGTAGCGGGGTAAATTGTCAGGCACAGAATTTGATGTTCCCCCCTGCAACTGTGCTAATCGTGCCTCCAGGCTAGCAACTTCCTTTTGCTTTTCCTCAAATTCAATCTGCAAATCAACCGGAATGCGAATGCCATACCCGACTTTTTCCTCTTCTAAAATTTGCAGAGCGCGACGGGCACGCTTTAGGGTTCGTTGCAAGGATTCTGCATTGTCCACAGGTACACTCCCTTACTTCTACTCCACCACATTAATTTTGCCGGGTAAATGAATATCTCTATTTCACTTCTTTCCCTATTCCTTTGCGTACTTTGCGCCTAAAGCCCTACGGGCATGGCTTCGCTAATGCGGTTTTTTAATCTTACTCCCTTCCTGAAGATTACCTGAACTTATCCCACTAATCCAAAAATGCCTATTTTTTCAATTCAGATGTACTGGAAAATCTTGATTTTTCGTTTTTGATTTGTGACCAAATGAAGATTTGTACCACAAATCATATTAGTGGGATAGATTCCTATAACGTAGGTTGGGTTGAACGAAGTGAAACCCAACTATAATGCTGGGTTTCGTTCCTCAACCCAGCCTACAATTTTTCGGTAATTTAATAGCACCGAAGGGAGTATTAACCATTATCCAACAACCGAGCCTCCAACTCAGCCACTTGACGGCGCTTTTCCTCCAGTTCAATTTGCAAATCCACAGGTATGCGAATTCCATAAGAGGCGGCTTGCTCTTCCAAAAATGCCAAGGCTCGCTTTGCCCGTGCCAATGCTGGAGTAACCACCTCCTGATTCGTCATCACCTTGGGCTGTTCTGGATTCTCGTCTCCCTTGGGCAATCCCTTACCTCCCCGCAACAACGCCACAGGAAAATCCTCCATTGCCGTATCAAAAAATGGGGTTTGCTCCGCCTGACGGAGGGTGCGGGCACTTTCTGGTACCGTTTTGCCTAAATGGGTCATCACATGGGAAATTTTCACCAAGCGATCGCCTGCTTGATTGACAGCCCCTTTCAATGCTTCAATTAAGTGATAAGTGTAAAGGCTGAGGTTACCATCTGGACGTACCCAGGAAGTCTGACTACCCCGTGATGAAGTGAAAACAGCCCTTCCTTCTCCCTGCTTGAGGGCACTTACCACCCCTTTCGGTAGTGCTGTGGGTAAAAAGTCGGCGGGTAGTTCATCCTTAGCAGTTGCCATCCCCTCAGCATGGCAACTATCAATAATCACCCACAGGCGTTTAGCATGAATCTGGCGTAACTTCTCGGTCAAAATTGTGGCAGAGAGGGCAGTTTCGGCAATGGATTTGGGTTCAAAATCATGCTGTAGTAGATAGTAGGCTTGCTCAGCCAAGTCAAACATACCATGGCCGGAATAGTAAATCACAACCGTAGCATCTGCGTCTGCCCCTGCCTTCTCCTTCAGCCATTCTAGACCATCCAGGATAGCACTACGGGTTGCCCCCTGGTCATGCAATAATCGTACATGCTCCGGACTATCAGCATAGCCACAGAGGTTCCCATCAGTAAGGACAGCTTTGAGTGCTTGGGCATCCTTAACCGTCACAGGTAAAGACCACCGGGGATTTGCCGTTGTACCGACTCCAATCAACAGCGCGTAACCGTGGGTAAATCTATCAGACATCTCAGAAAACTCCAGCAGGACAACAGCTGCAATCCCTCAACTGGGCGCAAGAACATAGCTACTAAGCTCAGTATAAAGCTAAACATTTATGACTATGGGAACATTCCACATATTAATACTTGAAGAAGGTAGAAGACTTGTATGAACAAGGGTTTTAGTTATTAGCTTATACCAAATAGATATACAATTTAAATGTGTAATATCATGTCTGGTTAAACACTGATAATTAAATGTAGGTTGGGTAGAACGAAGTGAAACCCAACAAAAGTCTGATTGTGTTGGGTTACTCTTCGAGAAGCCCCTTCGGGTCTACGTTCCTCAACCCAACCTACAACTATGGGAGTATCCCATTAGGATTTAAGATCACCCTGTCAAAAGCACACATCCCTCTCCTTAATAAGGAGAGGGAAAGATTTTTACGTAGTAAAAAGCGAGGGTGAGGTGAAATTATAGATTTGCATATTATTTAATCTACCTTCGTTAATTCTCGATCAAATCGCAATAAATTTGTCCTTCATAGTCGTATACAAGCCACTCCCTAGTGTTTTCCAAAACACGCAAGGTTACAAACCACTCATTGGGTTCAGGCTCGTAACGAGCCTCAATTAGTTGTATATCTTCTTCTCGGCAACCATATTCCCTTTGTGCATTCTCTTTCGCCGCAGCAACCAACTTTTCCTCATAGCTATTAGACATACCCACAGTCCCCTCAATAATTGCAATGGAATAAATACAGTAACTACAATATCGAAATCAGCAACACTCAAGCAACTAGGGGAGGAGGGAAGGAGGGAAGGAGGGAAGGAGTGTAGACAGGAAGTGGCTTCTCGTAGAGTAGGAGTGAATATGAGTCACAACACATAACCCCATCATCCCATCATCACAGAAGACAGTCCCGATGAAAAAAAATTTTCACCATCATTGTTTTATAACTTCCAATGGAGCACCACCAACAGTAGAGACGAAGTAAGAGTTAGTCCACAAAGTAGGAATACGACTTTTTAGGTGTGGGAACTCTTGACCATAAATTATAGGGTATACCTGTATAATAGGTAGCAACGAGCAAAATAACAAGGAGGTGATTCAAGAGTGCTTGTAATGGAATACAAAGCGGTGGTCAACAAGAACCAGAAAAACGCAATAAACGAAGCTATTAGGACATCTCAGTTTGTCCGTAATAAAATATTGCGTTACTGGATGGATAATCGCGGTGTTGGCAAGAAAGAGCTTTATCGTTACAACACTCAGCTAAGAGATGAATTTAAGTTTGTAAAAGATTTGAATAGTCATGCTTGCCAAGCATCTGTAGAAAATGTAGAACGCGCTATAAATCGGTTTTTTGATAATTGTAAAAAGGGAAAACCTGGAAAGAAAGGATACCCTCGTTTTAAGAAACATAGTCGTTCTGTGGAGTATAAGCAGTCAGGTTGGAAACTACATCCAACCAAAAGACGAATAACTTTCTCAGACAAGAAAAGTATTGGGGAAGTAAAGCTTTTAGGTCAGTGGGATATTCACACTTTTGATGCACAGTTAATTAAGCGAGTACGTATAGTAAGACGTGCTGATGGTTTTTACGTTCAGTTTTGCGTCAAAGTTGATAGCTCCCAAGAAGTACCAACTACTCATGCTCAAGTTGGTATTGATGTAGGACTTGAATATTTCTACTCAGATAGCAACGGCAATCATGAAGAAAACCCCAGATTCTTACGTAAGGCTGAGAAAAACATAAAACGTTCTCAACGCAAGATTTATAAAAAGAAAAAAGGGTCATCTGGTAGGAGAAAAGCGTGTGGTGTTTATGCCCGCAAGCATTTAAGAGTAACAAGACAAAGGAATGAACACGCAAAGAGACTTGCGCGTAACTTATGCCTACTTAACAGTACGGTTGTCCTGGAAGACTTAAATGTAAGCGGCTTGCTAAAAAACCACAAACTAGCCAAGAGTATTTCTGATGCGTCTTGGTATCTCTTCCGTCAATGGCTCGAATATTTTGGTAGTAAGTTTGGTCGTCAAATACTCGCAGTACCACCACACTATACGAGTACTGAATGTAGCAATTGCGGTGTTAGGACTCAGAAAAGTTTAAGCACTCGTACACATTCTTGTACACACTGCGGACACACCGAACAACGTGATATTAATGCTGCCAAAGTCATCCTTAGCAGAGCTAAGGCTAGGGGAGGGCATCCCCAAAGTAACGCTAGTCGAGATGTTTCCTCTGCTTTAGTTGGTCGTAAGACCTGCCTAAGTAAGAAACGTCTGTGAAGCTAGAATCCCCTGCTTTCTACTCATGGGGAGTGTCAAATGGGCTTAACTAGGTAGTATCACCAATATGGCAGCAGGAACAGCTTTTATTCTCAACCTGACAACGGTTTTGGGGACTTCGGCACTGGGGGGTTATGTCGCTAATCGATTGCGTCAACCAGTTTTATTAGGTTATTTAGTCAGTGGTTTACTCATTGGACCGTTTGGTTTTAAACTCCTGGCAGATGTGGAACAAATCAAGCCTTTTGCAGAGATTGGGGTGGCGTTTCTCCTGTTTTCTCTGGGTGTGGAGTTTTCTTTAGCGGAACTGAAACGGGTAAAAGAACTTGCTATTCAGGGAAGTTTACTACAAATCGGTTTAACCATTGCAGTCACGGCTTTTTTAGCTACTTTAATGGGATGGGTAACAACTCCAGCACAAGGGATATTTTTGGGTGGGGTACTATCCTTGTCTTCTACTGCGGTTGTCCTCAAAACTCTCACAGAACGGGGTGAAACTAATACTATTCATGGTCAAGCTATGTTGGCAATTTTAATTGCCCAAGATTTGGCTTTGGGATTGATGTTAGCTGTTTTACCTGCCCTCAATAATCCTGCCAACCTAGGAGCAGCTTTGGGTACTGCTCTATTCAAAGTGGTAGTATTTGCAGCAGTAGCACTGGCTGTAGGTAAATGGATTGTGCCCCGAGCTATCAGGCAAGTGGCGGAAACGGAAAGTAGTGAGTTATTTCTGTTGGTCGTAATTGCCCTGTGTTTGGGAGTCGCTATAGTGACATCAAAACTGGGTCTCTCGATTGAGATGGGGGCTTTTGTCGCTGGGTTGATGATTTCGGAAATTGATTATGCTGACCAAGCCCTAGCCAAGATTTTACCTTTACGAGATACTTTTGCTAGTATGTTTTTTGCCTCCATTGGGATGTTAATTGACCCCAATATTTTGCTCCAGAATTTTGGTATAATTTTGGGTTTGGTGATGGTGGTGATGGTGGGGAAAGCTTTAATTATCCTACCAGTGGTAATGGCATTTGGCTATTCGTTTAAGACAGCGGTAATGACTAGCTTGGGGTTAAATCAAATAGGGGAATTTTCCTTTGTCTTGGCTCTGGTAGGGTGGCAACAGGGGTTTATTTCCCAGGACAAATATTTATTACTATTGGGAACTACCGCCATTACTTTATTATTAACCCCTGTATGGTTAAAATTTTCTCCGATTTTAGCCGATCGCATTGCTAGTTTACCATTGTTGTCAGGCTACCTGCGTCGATTCCGAGATACAAAAGATATTTCACTCCCAGAAGGCTTGCGGGATTATGTGGTAGTTGCAGGCTATGGCAGGGTAGGGCAAATGATTGTTAGTATCCTGCAAAACCAAGGACATCAAGTATTGGTAATTGAAAACAGCGAAGCTGCAATTAAGCGATTGAGACAAGAGAAAATTCCTTACGTTTTTGGTGATGCTGATTCTGAGCTGGTGTTAGAAAAAGCACATTTACATAAAGCTAGTGCCTTAGCGATCGCTCTTCCCGATCCTGCCAGTACCCGTTTATTATTAAAAAGGGCTTTGGAGTTAGTCCCAGAAATAGATATCGTCGCCCGTTCCCACCAAAATACAGAAATTGACATCTTAACCCAGTTAGGAGCCAAAGAGGTTGTACAGCCGGAATTTGAAGCCGCTTTAGAAATGGGTGCCCACGTTCTCGCCACCCTAGGTACATCCTTACCGAATATTCACTCAGTTATTGATACCATGCGCCGCGATCGCTACCAAAATTTACGCCCGGAATGGGGGAACCGCCAACTTCAAACAGCCATCGGTAATATTACCCCAGAACTAAAGCGGGAGTGGGTGACTTTAGATGCCAATTCACCCTTAGTAGATATGACATTAGCTACTGCTGATATCCGTAATTTAACGGGGGTAACAATTATGGCAATCCAACATGGTAATGATGTGCTTTACTATCCCACCCCCCAAACCATGTTAAATAGCCAAGATTGTTTGTTAGCTGTAGGGGAACCGGAGGAGTTGGCAGCATTTCATACCTTAATGATGGGTAGGGGAACCATTGCTGGGGGATATCACCATTGGGTAACAGTGGCGGTAAATTCCTCCTTCATTGGTAAAACAGTGGCAGACTTAGATATTGAATATGGCATTAATGTGCAAGCATTACGCAGACAAGGCAAACTCAAGTATGGCATTGATGCCGCTATGTCCTTAGAACCAGAAGATTGTATTTTGTTACAAGGAGAGAGCGATCGCATTTTGTCAGTGGCAAAATTGATCATGGATAATGGGAAAGAGTGAAAGAGAGAAAGAGGGGAGGAGGGAAGGAGGGGAGGAGTGAAGGAGTGAAGGAGGGAAGGAGGGAAGGAGTGAAGAAATGAAAGATAAAAAATCTTGGCATTGCTGATTAAAGGGATGATTTTTATCTCACGCAAAGACGAGCCAGTGCGTTGGGCGGCTCCGCCGACTTGAAGCAACTGGCGTGCAAAGGCGCAAAGGAGCGATGTTTATTTTGGGTGAAAAATCTAAATTCATCCCGCATTTATGCAACGCCAAAATCTTAACTAACAACTGTCAACTGTCAACTGTCAACTGTCAACTAACAACTAAGGAAGCGCTCCACCGCCTTGTTTGCTCACCAATAGTCGCACAATGGACAACCCCAAAATCAGTAAAAACAATACCAAGCCAATGGTGCAAGCATAACTGTATTCCAAATTGGGAAATACTTGTTCGTATAAATAGTAAACAATGGTTTTAGAACTATTGAGGGGTTGTCCCTTAGTCATGACTTGCACCTCATCAAACACCTTAGTAGCGGAGATAGCTGAGATAATACTTACTAGGGCGATATAAGGTTTCATCAATGGCACAGTAATATCCCAATGTTTGCGAATCCCATCCGAACCATCAATGGCTGCCGCTTCATACACATCTGCGGGTATGGATTGCAAACCTGCTAAATAAATCACCATATAATAACCCAATCCCTTCCATACAGTTACAGCCATGACGCTGAATAGGGCTAAATTGGGACTAGTTAACCAAGGAATCCCTTCTTTAGAAACATGAAAATATTGAAGTAACTGATTGAGTAACCCATTTTCTGCATACAACCATCGCCAAGCAATCCCTGCTACAACCGTAGATATGACAACAGGTGTATAGTAAGCGGCTCGAAACCAATTGACTCCCCGTAACTTTTGATTGACTAAAATCGCTAATCCTAGGGGCACAATCGCCAAAATTGGTACTACGCCAACCAGATAAATTAAAGTATTGCCTAAAGTTTTCCAGAACACACTATCATTTTGCAACTTCTGGAAATTATCTAAACCAACCCACTGGGGTGGCTGACTAAAAGTAATATCTTCTATACGATGAAAACTCAAATAAAAAGCTTGTAGGGCAGGCCAAAATACCGTTAAAACTAAGATAAATAGTGCCGGCAACAAAAACAAGTAAGGAGTTAGCCTTTGTGGAATCCAATTCCTATTTACGGACATTAATCTATCCCTCTGTTCTGACTTTGAGGAGAAAAAGTATTATACCTAACCGAAATCTCTGATATCCAGATGCCGAGAGTTTGTCCCAGGATTTACCAACACCCTCTTCCAGAAGATGGGGCTATATGTCCACTGTGATAATTATTACCTGATTTAGATGATACTGCTTTTCAGGCACTAACCATCATTTATCTATAGCCAAATAGTAAGTAAATACACTACTGGTAATGTAACCTGAGTCGATACTGCCTCACTTGGGGAGTATTTTTCTCTCTGTGTTATCTAGATTAGATAATTCCGCAAACACCTATTCATATAGTTGCTTGAGATATTTATCTCCTCAAAGGGATAACAAAGGGATAACTATATTGATGCCTACATATTGCTGAGTTTATGGATACATTAACTCCACAAACCAAGTATGTGGCTGATCGTGATTTCTATATTGACGTACTACCCTAACTAATCCTTTTTCTACTAATAATTGCAACACGCTTTTTTGCCTAAACTCACTCAATCGGGCATATCCACCCCGATCTTTGAGATATTGCAAAACCATTTTTTCTCCATCTGCACCCATGATCATAACTCCGTATATTTTAAGTGCCAATTCTGGCTTTTCACGCCCTGCAATTCTAGGCAATGGATGGAGTAACCGCCACGGTCTTTAACCCCTGAGTGGTTTTACCCCACAAAAAGAATTGTGCGATCGCTCAAAATGCAGAGCAGTAGGGGTGTAGAGAAAGTAAAGTGGGTGGCTCGAGTCTAGGAATTGAATCATTTATTTTTTGGCGTTCTTTAAAAGCTAGCAGCTAACTTGAAAATAAGGAGTGAAGGAGTGAAGGAGTGAAGGAGGGAAGGAGGGAAGGAGGGAAGGAGGGAAGGAGGGAAGGAGGGAAGGAGGGAAGGAGGGAAGGAGTAGGGGCGGGGTTTCCCCGCCCAGAGTGAGGGAATTATTTTCATGCTTGGTTGTGGGATTTGACTGTGAGGGGCTAACTTGAAAATAATTAGGAGGCGCGGGTTTTGTAGGGGCGCATTGCGTGCGCCCTTGAGGAGTTAGTCACAAAGCATTTTCATCGGCAGGTTGTGTACAAACATTCATGTAGACACGCGAAGCGCGGCTTGGAGCAGAGTGGGGCTATAAAACTAAAAAATACTAAATGCGATCGCTCCACTGACTCAGACCATAACACAACAAATCAGTATTATCCACATAAATAGTGTGATAAAAAATATTTGTGTACTTAAAAATAATGAGTTTCCCAAATTACTAGATGTAGCTAAACCAAAACCACCTTGAGATTCGTAATTGTTGTAGGTTGGGGAGCCACTGCGGTGGACGGGTTCCCTGGCATAAAGCAAGTGGCGTTAGCGATAGCGTAACCCAACGGAACCATTGCTATCGTTGGGTTTCATTCTTCAACCCAACCTACATGAAAACTCCAGATTTCAAGATGGATGGGGTTTAA